>CALVLC010000010.1 GCA_944336335.1 uncultured Bacilli bacterium
TTTAGCGGAAATACTTGAAAAGTTTAAAATATCGAAAACATCTTTTTACAAATATGCCAAACTAGTGACCATAAAGATATAAATATCTTTATAAAACGAAAAATTGAGTTTATAATAAAAAAGTATACATTTATGAAAAAACCTTTTACTAAGTTTAATAAAAATATTAAGTCTATTTGCTTTTTAAGTAGTTTATTTCTTTTTAGCATAGGCTTTTCTAGTTTTATTATTGGAATAGGAATGCTTAGTAATGATTTAAATTTTTCAGTTGGTTCCGTTTATACAATTGGTGATGTAATAGAAGTAAAACAAAAATTAACAAATTTGGCCTTTACTAAAACTGGTTTTATCAGTGGTGGCAAAATTAATAAAATAGCTAATTTATCGTCTATTTTCACTGTTGATCTTAAGTATGGATACGGTTTTATTAGCTCTTTGCAAGCTAACAATGAATTAAGTATTTCTTTAAATTTATTTGAGGAAAGTAGTGTAAATATAATTTCTTCGTTTGGTAGCGAGACCTCATTAGAAGTTTCTATTAGCGAATCAGCAAGCAATGTAATAACAACTTCTAAAACTAACATAATCGAAAATGAGATGGTTTCGACAATAACTTTACAAAATCTTAATAGCAATATTGAAAGTCTTGATGTGAAAATAAACTATTTTTTTGATGGAAGTACTATTAATGATTTTGAAAAAGACTTTTACCCTTTACTTAAAGAAAGTCGAGCCAATTTTGTTTTGGAATTAGGTATTAACAATGATTAAATTGACAAAAAATCAGAAAAGAATAATGGTATTGTCAGCGCTTAGTTTTGGTACAAGTGTTGGTCTTTCGTCATTCATTATTAATAATTCAATAGTAATGTCTTCTACTAGCGTAGAACAAGATGGAAAACCAGTTGCTTATATTAACGACCCTTCAAATCAATATGTGACTTTATCGGGAGCTTTGGACGATTCTAAATCAGGCGATGTTGTTGTGCTAATTCCACCAGATGATTATGAAACAGTTCCAATAATTAATGAGACATATGAATATCGTGCAACTATAGATTATTCAAAATACGCTACAGAAAAAGTCGAATATAAGATTGAAGATAACACATATTTGCACATACCTAAAGGCGTATCATTAGTTTTACCTTACGATACGACAACTGCTAATCAGGCTGTAACTGATATTGATGCTTATATAAACTATAATAAACAGTCGTTTTTAAAAAGAACTGATAACGACGGAACGTTTCAGATAAATCAAAAAAATGAAAAGGGAGTTTCAGGGTTAAAGTATGATTTCTTAACTAACCTTGCGACATCAAAAAAAGATATTTTCTTGAGAACTACTTTATCATTAGGAGAAAATGTAACAATTTTAAATGATGGGAATATAATCGTATCTGGAGATTTATCTGGTGGAAAAGGAGCTGGATCGTATAATGGCCATACTTTTGGATATTATAGTGAAATAATCATGGGGGAGAATTCCAAAATTATTAACAATAGTAGTGAATCTAATATTTTTACTTTTGGTTACATCAGAGAAGAAAAAAAGAATAATAATTCACAAATTTTGAATAATAATGGGACTTTATATTTACCATTTCTACTTAGAGATTATCGTGGAATACCTAGTTCTTACGCAATTTATGATAATTCTATGAATGAAGAGTATGGAATGGCACCTTTTAATCAAATTGAGTTTCGAAACGTTGAACCTTTAGTAAAAACGTCAAGTTTTGGAAAAATAATCGGAATTGCAAACATTAGTGATAATTTGACGGTTGCTTTAAGTTTTACCGAAGAGGTTAAAATAATCGGAAATTCTGAAGACTTTTTCATTTATTTAAATAATAGTGATTCATATGTTAAAACAAAATATGATAATAGTTCGCAAATATTAAATGCTGATTTTTATAATGGATTTCAGATAACTAAAGTTGCATTGACATTAACTGCAATGGTTTATGAAATTGATTTAAGTACAGAAAATGTTTATTTCCCTATTTCATTTAGATTTAATGTGTCGTTAAATTCTGATACTAATGAGAAAGTAATTTTTAATTCTTTGAATCAAGATTTGAAATTGTTGCCAGGTTCATCGTTAACGATAAATCACAACTGTCAATTAAATGTAGATAAAATAATCAATTACTCGGCTTTTTCCGATAGAAGAGTCCCGTCTAATTTCGGTACAGCATCAGCAGGCGGAACAGTTTACGACAATAGTAAAACTGGCGGAAAACTTATGGTTGAAGGCGCTCTTAATGCTAATACTATAGGAGGAGATGTTTTAGTTGGAGATTCAGCTACATTAAATTATAAGAATCAAGAGGCCTATGCTTATGAATTATTATCGCTTGGGCCAAAAGGCAATTTATATACAACAAGTAAAAGACTTCTTATAAAAGAAAGATTGCAGATTACAGATTCGAATGTTTTAGAAAACAAAATCCCACTATATATTGGCGTTAATAACTACGATATTTTTCCTGATTTAGTTCCAAATTTTCGTTTAACTTTTAATGATGATGAAAAAAATGAGATTTTGATAGATGATGGCTTTCAAAGAGTAATATGGACTGATAAAGGCACAAAATATAGAGTAGAGCTTTTAAATAACATTTATAATATATATGAAAAAGGAAATATCGGGAAACAGTTCAAGAGAGATACAAATTACATTGTAGATAATTTAAACTTAATTAATGTTTTAGGATCTAGTTTAGAAATTTCTTCTAATATTGAAGGCAAAAACGAATTTGATGTTCAAAACGCTAATATAGAGACCCTTTCTTATCCTATACCATCTTATCAAGAAGAAACCTATATTGTTTTTATTGGAGACAAGGAAAACCCTCTTAACTTGAATCTTGTTTTGGATTATGATGATTCTGATAAGGCGTATGACAAAACAGTTAAATGGTTAAGCTCGGATTCTACTATAGCAACTGTTTCAAATGGAGTTGTAACCGGGAAAAAGGCTGGAAAAACCACTATTTCTGCTGAAATTGGTGGTAAAAGTGATTCTTTTGAAGTCATTGTAACTGAAGAAAAGCCGACAGAAATGGAGGGGTTTGTAGCGATAGATGATCCTTCAGTAAATGTTTCTATAAACCCTAATAGAACTGTCAAAATAGATAAATCAGGTGGAAAGGCAAGTTTTGAAATAAGTATTACAGGAGAGCCATGGATAAATACAATAGTATGGAAAGGCTATAGCGAAAACGGTACGTCTGTAGCAAGCAGTTTGATTGAAACAACAGCTAATTCTAATACTGCTAATCATACATATTCTGTTGAATATTCATTTCCACAACAGTCTGGTATTTTCGCTGACAAATATCAAATTGGTTGTACAATCACGGACTATTCAGGCAAATCGTTAAAGGTTTCTTGTCCTGTTGAGGTTGGGTGCTTTGAAAAAGGGACTTTAATTTTAACTGAAAGAGGTAATATTAAAGTAGAAGATTTGAAAAAAGATGATTTATTATTATCTGTCAACCATTTTACAGGCGAATTTGAATATCAGCCAATAAACATTGTTATTAACCATGGTTTAAATTTATACGATATTATTTATTTAAATTTTGATGACGGAAGTGTTTTTAACATTATGTTCCAACACGGAATTTTCAATATATCAAAAAATGAGTATTCCGATATACGCACAGATAATTTTAAAGAATTTATTGGTGATGATTTTGCAATAATTAAAAATGGAAAATTAACTAAAGCTAAATTAATATCAGCAAATTGGGAGCAAAAAATAACAGAATCATTTACATGTTTAAGTCGATATAATCTAAATTGTTTTGCGAATAATTTCTTAACTATTTCAAGTGATTTATATGGTCTATATAACATTTTCGAGTTTAAAAACCTTAAATATGATGAGGATGAAGTTCGTAATGGAATCGATAATTTCGGTTTGTTTGACTATAACGAACTGTCTTCCGCTATTGATAGAGCGAATTTCGATAAATATAATTTAAAATATACAAAAATTTCTATTGGCAAAAAGTTGTTAACATATAATGATTTATTGAGATATATTAGAGAAGAACTTTATGGGCTTATAGAGAAGGGTGAAGCACCAATACATTAAAATAAGTTTCGGTCTAAAATTTTATAGCGCGTATTAAAGAAACGAAGATTACAATTGTTTCGAGATTATCTCATCAAAGATATTAAATTTTTGGATGAAATTTCATTCATTAATACTTATTTAATATTTTGTTTATTTCCAATTCCTGTCAAAAAGCGAGCATTCAGAATTTAGATTCATATAATAATGAATATTTTTCTAGCAAGTTTGTGATTAGGAATTTTTTGTTCATAATATGCGATTTAGATATAGATTTATTTATGCTATTTTGTGATTCTAGAGTAAAGTCATTATTAAAATATCCGATATTCTTAGAAACAGTTGATATCAGTTGTGAATTAAAAACAAGTGATTTAAGCGATGATAAACAATTTAATTCAGAAATAGATTTATTTGAATTTTACGACATTGAGAAAACATGTAAATTTGAAGAAAAAATGAGAAAAACATTAAATGATTGGAACAAGATTAATAAGAAAATAGTGTAAGGAGCTTTGTATAATTCTTTATGAGAAATATGGTTATTATTAAGGGCATAAGCAATATTCATAGCAATAACACATTAAGATATGATAATTTAGACGAATTTTTTAATTTTCTCTTAAGCCTCGACAAAAAAGATTATATTTTTCGTGGAACATCAAAAGACGAACAATTAAAGCCACTAATAATTAGAAAGAAACTACTTAATCATGAGTTTGACATACTGCAAGATTTCAAAAAATATGCATTCGTCTTTTCCTATATTAAAAATGCATCTGACTTTTATGCACTTGCACAACATTATGGTTTAGCTCCTAGATTATTGGATTTTACACTTAATCCATTTGTTGCTTTATTTTTTGCTTTTAATCAGAAATTTTCTCCAGAAAACGATAGTTATAAACTTGTTATGCTTAGTAAAAAAGAACTAAAGCCAATCTCTTTAAACCATTATCGTCCAATTGATGGCGTTTTAACATTAAATGAAATTGATGATTTCGTAGGCATTATTAGAAAATGCTTTGATTTATTGAGTGAGCAAAGTTTAAATGAATTTTATCTTTTTGAACCGGATTATACAAAATACTAGAATTATGTCTCAAGAAGGCTTATTTATTATAGATGCAAAGTTAAAATACTTTGAAGATTTAAACTCCATTACTCATGAATGTGTCATTTTTGAGATTGACAAAAGTTTGAGAAATGCGATATTGAAGCGACTTGACTTAATGGGAATTGACAGAGTTAAAACGATGAATGATTTAACAACTATATGCAATTATATAAATGAAAAATACGAATAATTAGCATTACTACATATATTATTTTACTTTCTAAAAAAATGTTCATGCTCTAACCATAATTATGCTATAATCCTAGTAGAGGAATATTTAAATATGGATATTAAATTTGGAACAGGTGGATTTCGCGGAATAATAGGCGATGATTTTACAAAAGATACTGTGTGCAAAATAGCTCAAAGTTTATGTAACATATGTCTTAAGAATAATTTTAAAAAAGAAGTAGTTATAGGATATGATCATAGGTTTTTATCTCCTGAAACTGCTAAACGGATGAGTGAAGTTTTTGCTGCTAATAATTTCAAAGTAAAAATATTGAATTCATCTTCACCAACACCAACTGTTATGTATTTAGT
>CALVLC010000011.1 GCA_944336335.1 uncultured Bacilli bacterium
ACGACGAGCTTTCCCTTTTGTCAATTCATCTGGTTTTAATAAACCTTTTTTGTCCCAATTACGAAGCGTTGTTGTTGTAACGCCGAGAATTCTTGCTGCTTCACTGATATTAACTAATTTTCCCATATATTTATTATATCATAAATATATAAATATTGTATAGTATTTTATAATTATTTATAAGAATAAATTATCAGTTAACAGCCCTACTGTCGAATTGAACTCGTTAATATACCAGATCCAACCGGCCAAGGAATGGAAGAGAGAATTTTCAAAGGTCCAATCAATCAGCAACTTGAAGAAGCTCTTCTTTATATAAGAAACAATGTTATAGCAGAAAAAATATTTAAAGTTGAAAATCGAGCAAAGGCAATTCGAGTCAAAAACTACAGTTACGAAGCAATTGAAGAGTTCCTCTCCAATACAATTTACCATAGGTCGTATCAATCCTATGATCCAATAACTATAAGGATTGAAAAAGAATTAATTGAAATAAAAAGTGTGCCAGGTCCTGATAGATCAATATCAGACAAAGATATTAAAAACTTAACAATGCGATCAAAGCGTTATCGAAATAGAAGAATTGATGATTTCTTAAAAGAATTGCATTTAGCTGAAGGTAGAAACACAGGAATATCTACGGCTTTAAGAGCAATAAAAAAATAACGGCTCACCGCTTCCTACTTTTTTTAACTGATGAAGATAGAACTTTTTTCTCTGTTATTCTCCCAATTCATAAAGCCTTTATAGATCGCAAAATCGATTTTGTTAACAAAGATCGCCCTACAAAAAGAAAATCACAAACTGAAATAAAAGAAGATATTTTATCAATGTTGAATGATAAAAATTACTCAGCAAAAGCTCTTTACAATATGCTCGGTTATTCGGGCAATGTTTCAAAAACGTTCAGAACTTGTATAGAAGATTTAATAAGTTCATCTCAAATTAAATATGTAGAAAAGAACAAAAATTCTTCAAATAATGTATTAACCAAAATTGGTTAAAGCTAATATTTTCTAATTTAATGCTTTCTATTTAAATAAATATGATTAAAAGAATAAGCTTTTGCAGCGTTTTTAATTTATTTAGTACATAAAACAATCAAATTTTCATGACTAAATAATTTTCTTTTGAGATTAAAAGCAAATATTATTTCTACATTTTATTCAGGCTATGCTTTATATAACTTTATAGATTTTTAATGGTTTTTCTTCATCGCGAAGTTTCTATCAAACCATAAAACATCAGTTGAATTAAGGCTTCGTCATTAATGAAAATATAATTAGTTCTAAGAAAAGTTCTAAGGTGAGTTCTAAGAAAAGTTCTAAGCAAATTTCTAATAGTTCTAAGAAAAGTTCTAAGCAAATTTCTCCGACTTCTAAGTTGCAAAAACAAAATTAAGCAAAAATATTAGCCAAAAAATAAGCTAATAAAGTCAATATTAATTAAATAATCAAGAAAAATTACTCAAACTCAATTGTTGATGGTGGTTTAGAAGTAATATCGTAAACAACTTTGTTTACATAAGGGACTTCATTAACAATTCTTGCACTTATTCTTTCTAAAACATCAAAAGGAATTGGGTAGGCTCTTGCAGTCATCCCATCAATAGAATCAACAGCTCTTAAAGCCACTGTATATAAATAAGTACGATTATCACCCATTACACCAACAGTTTTTGTATTTGTTAAAACAGCAAAATATTGCCAAATCTTTTTATCCAATCCAGCTTTTTTAATTTCTTCTTGATAGATTACATCTGCTTTACGAACAATCATTAATTTCTTCTTTGTTATATTTCCGATTATTCTTATTGCAAGTCCTGGACCAGGGAATGGTTGACGTGAAACAAAACTATCATCAAGACCAAGTTTTCTACCAAGTTCTCTTACTTCATCCTTATATAATTCATTTAATGGTTCTAAAAGTTTAAAACCTAATTCTTTAGGTAATCCACCAACATTATGATGAGATTTAATGACTTTAGAATTTCCGCCTTTTCCACTTTCAACAACATCGGTATATAAAGTACCTTGGGCTAAGATAGAAACATCTTTCATATTGCTAGCTTCTTCTTTAAAGACATCAATAAAAGTTTTACCAATTATCTTTCTTTTCTTTTCAGGTGAAGTAACTCCTTTTAAAAGATTCAAAAATAACTTAGAAGCATCTTTATAATAAACTTTAATATTGAATTTATTTTTAAAGCTATCAAGCACTAAATTTTCTTCGTTTTCTCTTAATAATCCATGATTAATAAATAAAGGATAAAGTTGATCTCCAATTGCTTTATGAATTAGAAGTGCACAAACTGACGAATCAACGCCCCCACTAATACCCAACAAAACTTTTTGATCTTTAACAAATTCTTTAATCTCTTTTACTTTGTCTTCAATCCAGTTTTCTATGCTCCAATTTTTCAAAACCTTGCAAATCTTGAATAAAAAATTAGAAATTATTGTCTTTCCTTCTAAAGTATCATTCACTTCAGGATGGAATTGTAAAGCATAAATATTTTTTTCACGGCACTCCATCGCAGCGTTTTTACACATCTTAGTTGAAGCGATTTTTTTAAATTCATTAGGCAATTTTATAACAGTGTCTGAATGAGACATGAAAACAGTGTTTTCTTTTTTCACACCTTCAAAAAGTAAAGATTCATCATATGTTATAGAAGTATTTCCGTATTCTTTAACCGCATTTTCTTTAACTTCACCACCAAAATAATTGGCTAAAGCTTGCATGCCATAACAAATTCCAAGAATAGGAACATTAAAACTAAAGATATCAGAATTAATTTTAGGCGAAGATGAATCATTTACTGAATTAGGCCCACCTGAAAGAATTATTCCTTTAATTTCATCCTTATTAAAACTATTTAAGTCAAATTTATTATCAATTAAAAGTGCGTATACACCAAAATCTCTAACTCTTCTAACTATTAGTTCGTTATATTGAGAGCCATAATCTATAACTAAAATCTTATCCATAAAATTACAAAAAAATATAAGCTTTAGTGCTTATATTTTTCAATCTCCTTACTTGTTGCGCCTTTGCTCATCAGTGTTAATCTAGAAAGTTCATTACCGAAAGCAACTGCTTCTTTTAATTTTTTACCTCTTAAGAAATAATCAATAACTCCACTAGTTAATGCATCTCCACAACCAGTTGTGTTTTCGAATTTCTTAACTTCATTAACTTTAACAAGGTCAACACGACGATAATTTTCACCAAAATAAACATCATGTGCGCCATGAGAAACTACAACGTTTTTTACTCCACGAGCAAGTAATCCACTAACTAAATCTTTCTCCATTAAATCAATACCCATTAGCATTCTAGCTTCATGAATATTACATTTAATCAAGAACAATCTATCTAAATAATCTTTAAACTTTAATACTTTAGAAGGCGAAATAGCTTCAACAATAAACTTCTTATTTGGATAAGTTTTAAACAAATAATCAATTGCTTCTTCTGAAATATTAGCATCCATGATGATGTATTCATGATTATTAAACAATTCACTTTGGCTTTTTAAGAAATCTATATTCAAATCACGAATAATACGATTATCACAAATTGCATCTACCATATCGTGATTTGAATCATTAATTGCAACATAACTACCACTTGGATAATCAGTTTTTGGTGTAATAACATTAATTCCTAAATCAATGAGTTCTTTTCTCATCTCTCTTCCATTAGCATCATCTCCAATTGCAGTAATAAATTCAATTTTGTTACCAAGACGAGCTAAGTTTTCGGCAATATTTCTCATAACTCCGCCAAAAGAAATACTAACTTCGCCAATATTTGAAACTCTTTTTTGAAGTTTATCACGACTTGTCGCGATATAATCAACATTACTACCACCAATTAATAAATATGTCTTATCCATAGTGACTCCTAAAGTAATTAACTTATTACTTTAATTTAACATATTCTGAAGCAATTTGAGCACCAAGTTTAGCATTATTTAATATTAAATGAATATTTGCTTCTAAACTCTTACCCTTTGTAAGTTCAACAATCTTTGCAAGTAAATATGGAGTTTCTTCTTTTCCTTTAACTCCTGCTTTTTCCATTTCTCCAAGCGCTCTATCAATTTCTTTATTAATATAAGCTGAATCCATTGAAAATTCTTCTGGAATTGGATTAGTAATTAAAACTCCACCATCAAGTTTATACTCTCTTTTTGCTTTTACAATTTTTGCAATATCTAAAGGAGTTTTAGCATTGTAATCAACTTTTAAATCACTTGTTCTTGTAAAGAATGCAGGTAATTTATCAGTATTATATCCAATAACTGGAACACCTTTTGTTTCTAAATATTCCATCGTTAGATTTAAATCAAGAATTGCTTTAGGGCCAGCGCATATTACAGACACATTAGTTTTTCCAAGTTCATCTAAATCAGCACTAATATCAAAAGTTTCTTGAGCTTTTCTATGAACGCCACCAATTCCACCAGTTACAAAGAATTCAATTCCAGCAAGTTCAGCAAGAATCATAGTTGCACTAACTGTTGTTGCGCCCCATTTCTTTTCGGCACAAATAATTGGTAAATCACGTCTTGAAACTTTTTCTATTCCTTTTGTTTTTCCAAAAAGTTCAATTTCTTCAGGAGACATGCCAATAATTGGTTCGCCTTCTATAATTCCAATAGTTGCAGGAACTGCACCATTTTCTTCAATAACTTTCTCAACAGCTAAGGCGCATTCAACATTCTTTGGATATGGCATACCATGAGAAATAATTGTTGTTTCAAGTGCAATTACTGGTTTACCTTCTTTTAATGCTTTGGAAACTCTTTCACTAATTTTCATAATTAATTTTCAAACTCCTCACACAACATATAAAATCTAAGCTCATCATCTTTATATCCAGCAAGATATTTCTTGCCATCGATTTCCTTTTTATAGATTGTTAAAGTATCACCTAAAAAACTTTGTTTTGTGTATTCTACTTGTAAAGTTTTTATAGGTGTTTTTGGTCTAAATACATCTAAATAAAAATCAAGATATCTTGTATTATTCATATGTCCATTATGATCTAACATCGAATAAGTAACTTCTATATCTTTAACTTTTTCTAATTCTTCTTTTTTTATATTAGTTAACTTTCTAATTCTTCTTTTGAAAAACCCTTGATCGTCATCAAAATCCTTGAAAAAGTCAGGTGCTTTTACTGAAAAATCTTTGATATTAATTACCATCCAAGTTGATCTCGTTGCCGCAAATAGTTCGCCATCATGATAAAATTCAGTATCACGATTAAACTCAACAAAACGAGGTTTTAATGGATAAGTAACAACTTCAATCTCTTTGAAATTCTGTGGTTTTTTATAAATCTCGACATAGTTTCTAACAATGACCCAAATTAAATCTTGTTTAATCATTGTTTCAAAGCCACATCCTAATTCTTCTGCATGATCTCCAGCAATCTCTTGAGCAATATCAAGAAAAGTAGAAACTTTTAAAGAGTCAGTGCAATCAAGCATGTTTGTAGTAATTTGATATTTCTTTTTAAATGTTTTCATCATACGAAAGTATTATATCAAACCAAAAGAAAAGTTGAGAAAAATTAGAATCAAAATCAACCACTATTAATGTGATTTTTTCAAAGAAATATAAAATTATATATCCTGTTTTAAGAATATAACTAGTGTCGCCTTCTTTCTTTATTCTCTAATCGCAAAAAACCGTAAACAGATGGTTTTTTGCGATTGAATATTCCAATTTTTGTCTTCCGTTAGCTTTTTTAAAATTTAATAATTCCTCTCTTTTGCTTTTTAACTTCAAAGAAACTTCAACGTTAAAATATTTGATAACTATCGTCTTTTTTTACAAATCTATCTTTATTCTTTTCTTACTATTTATATAAAACGTATGCCCAACTTCAATGGTTACTTCAACGGAACTTCAATGGATTATTGAAGTAACTTCAACGGTCAAAACACTACCATAAAACTTCTTTTGAACAAATCTATTCTGCCATTAAAAATGCTTTTAAGTTTATATTTCTTTAAACTATTTTTATTGTATTAGCCAACTCTTATATAAATTAACTGACACATTCAAAAATATTGATATTTATCGCAATTTTAACTTTACTTTTTTGAATTCTCTAGTACGATAGAGTCTAGATAATTTTTAGGTACTTTATATGAAATTTAAAAAATTAGTTTTTCTTCCGTTATCTTTATTACTTATTACTTCATGTGGCGAACCAAACCCATATGCAGATGATCACACTCCACCAACTATCAATAGTTTTTCTACTGATAGTGATGTTTACACAACAGATTCAAAAGTTACATTTATTTATGATGTCGAGGATGATTTTCTTGATAAAAACTTAATAAATGTATCTTTTGCAATTACTCTTCCTAGTGGAGAAATTGTTTCAACTATAGAAGACACATACGTAGTTAAAGAAGTTGGTAAATATTCAGTTACTTTAACAGCAGGTGATGCTAACGAAAATATTAGATTAAGTTCACCAGTTACTTTTACAGTAGTTGATATCTATTCAGGCTGGTCAAATAGCGAAGCTAACTACTTTAATAATTTATTTGGTGTAGATTTACCACATTCTGAATTATTTGATAATAATTACGATGTTTACCAAATTCAAGATTTTAATTACCAAGCCGCTAAAGGTGTTCGTTTTCAATTTTCAAGTTTTGATCAAGAACTTTTAGAAGAATATGTTTCAATTCTTTCTCAAGCCGGATATGAAGAGAACATTTATGAAGAAGCCTATCAAATTGCAATGACTCCTGAATTAACTTATGTTAAAGCTTATTCTTTACATTTAAATGAAGATAGATATTTAATGGCTATACCTTATATTAATCAAGGTGCTTTAAATATTAATTTCCAAATTTTCAATTACTCAATTACTAATACTTGGAATACTGAATTTGTGAATACAGTTATTTCAGAAGTATTCCAACCATTAGTACCTGAACTTGCAATTAATAAAGATAATACTGAAGCTGTTGCTTATCTCACTGATTACAACTGGTACTTTGAAGGCGCTACAATGCAAGGTTATTTAAGAGCTGTTTTATTTAATGTCGAAAAAGAAGATATTATAAACTACATGAATCAACTTATCGAACTTGGATATGGGGAAGGATCTATTGAGGAATTTGAAACAACTGGAGGTACTTTGCTTGTTGGACCAAACGAAGAAGCTCTTGGATATTCTCTTATGAGTTTTGGAGATTATACAACGGGTAGTGATTCCGAACTTCCATTTTTCTACATAGAAATCATGTGTTCTTAATTTTCACTATTAATTCAAATAAAATGCTCTCTTGCACTCTTGCAAAAGAGCATTTTATTTGAATAACCTTGCAAATATCAACTATTTTGTGGAATATCGTAGTTTTCTGGGTTTAATCTAACTCCAGTGAATTCGCCAATATCACCTTTAACAAATCTCATTGTTGAGGTTTGATAATTGAAATTAGTAGCTTGCATTAAACCATAATATGATGTTGATGTTGCACTAACAATTGTGCCATCAACAATAGTTAATATATCTTCTCTCATAGCTTCAATATCAGCTGCTTCGAAATCCCCAACATAATAATGAGTTGTTAAATTTACTGTTCCGTTTTCAACTAAACTCGATTTATTAAAGTTGGTTGTAAATACTGCACCTTCTTGTTCCGAATTTAAAAGTTGAGACAAGAATGGTAAGTAATTGTAGTAATAATAGTGAGCAAATCCTGCGCCAAAAACAAAGTCTTTTTGTGATTCATCATAAACAATGTATTGAACAGAATCAGAAGAATTATCAACTGTATAATCAGTTATTTGATAGAAAGCTTCTTGATTTTGATAAGTTGTGATTCCTCTTTGAATAATTCCATAATACTTATTTGATGTATCTTCATCATAATATTGAGAAAAATCATCAACATAGAAGTCTTTATATTGAGTAATTGTTCCTTCTTGAGTTGCATAGATATCAATTGCCGAATAATTATCTCTTCTTGTTGTGGAATAAACTTGTTGGTTTATGCCTTCATCATACGCCAATAATTCATCAACAAAATCATAAAGCCCTTCAAGAGTTGAAATATTTTCTGTATCAATTGGCGTATCGTCTTTTTCTGTTCTAGTACGAATTGTGACGTCTTCACTTGGCATAGTGAATTTATAAACATTTTCACTATTTAACTCCAAAATATCATCATTAACCTTAACTTCATTCAATTTATATCCTTCGGTTAAAATGACTTTAAAAGAAACTTCAGTTCCTTCAATGTAAAGACCATTTTGATCAGCTGCTGTTATTATTTCAACGCTACTTCCAATCCCTAAATTAGTTCTAATAGCATAGTCTGAAACTATCACTACATCGTCATCGATTTGATTACAACTAACTAGTAAAAACGAAAAAGAACAAAGAATTGCAGAGATTTTTAAAGATTTACGCATATTTACTCCACTATATTATAGTTGTGAACGTAATCTGTTACATTAACCGATAAGCTGATTTCGTCTCCATCTAAAGAGATGTTTGCTGTATCGTAATTAGTATTATCGCTGCCGTCTTCAGCAGTGACTCTTGTAACAGTAGCAACATTTGTTTCTTTATTCAAAACAAATGAATAAGCGTTTTTGCCGCTAATAGTACTTTCATCATTAATATCTGAATAATAAGTAACTTCAAAAGTTGTTTCGCTAGTAAACTTAAGGACACCACCAGATTCACCATATAAATTTTCCCATCTATATGTCGAACTCATTAATTTATCCATAAGTTCATCAACTGAAAGTCTACGCTTAACAACATAAGTTACAGTATATTCAACACTATTCTCTGATTCAGTAAAGAATCTAATAGAAATCTCATCACCTTCTTTAGCTTCGCTAGTAAGTGCTAAAGTAAAGTCATAATAAGAATCACTTAAACTTGTGTCAGTTAAAGTAAATAATCCATCACCTTTTAATGTTTCATATTTAATTTGATCTTTTTTAGCACCATTAGGTGTGCCACTCACTCTAATACCTTCATAAGTTGTGTCAGTGTAAATATATCTAACTACGTTACCTTCCTCATCGTCACCGTATTCAACACCACTTGAAACATCAGTGAAATTAATATTTTCAATTAAAACCTCATCATTTACAACAAAGTCTTTTACAATTTGAAGACCTGTAGCAGTCTCAAAAACAACAGTTGCTCTTCCACCACTTACTGTATAGATATTTTCATCGTTAATTTCAATAACTTCAGGATTGCTAGTTGAAACTGGATATAAAGTTAAATCAATAGCTTTTTCAGGAGCATAATCACTTGCTTCAAACCAAATATATTGATTTAAAGGTAATTTATTTAAATCAACAGGGATTTTGTCATATTTTGAATTGTAATAATATCCAGAATATTCATTAACTTTTGTTAAGAAGTAATCTTCTCGATTTAAAAGAGTTGTGCTAGTACTTGATGCTTTTCTAGTTTCATATTTTAAAGAATATGTATTAGTTGTAGTTTCTTTATAAACTTCTTCGCCTCTTTCTTGAGTGTAATGAAGAACTGTTTTTCCTTCAACTAATCTATCTTCTTCATCTAATCTAAATGAAAATTCGTAACCATTAGTAATTGTGTCACCATCTTCATCATAGTTATATTCATAAAGATCAAAGACATAATCAGTATAATTTGTACCTGTTCCTTCAACAAACTCATGTTCTTGAACTTTAACATCAGGTAAACTTGCAGCAACTAAATCAACGTTATTTAATAAATTACCAGCAACAAAGTTGTTTAAATATAAGCTAACTTGATAAGTAACTTGTCCAATTGCAGAGCCTTCTAAAAGATAGTCTTGACCTTCAACAAGATCAGGGTCAGCCGCGCTTAAAATAAGCAAAGTGTAAGCAGAGTCAGCCCAAGCTTCTCTAAGATCACCTTTTGTATAATCAGTAATTCTAGAAAGTGTTCTTTGACCATCAACTTCATCAATACCTAAATACATTGTGTAGCCATCGTTATAAGTTGAGCCATCTTCATATTTAATGGAATCTCTACCAGTTTCAGAAGCGTGTTCATCACTATAAATTTCCATTGTGCCTTCATGAGTTGTAAAAGTTGCATCTGCAGCATTGGTTTCTTCTTTAAAACTTACCTCGCTGGAGTTATATACTTCTTTTCTATATAAGTCGTCAGTAAATAATTCGACGACTTCTTCTAAAGATAAAGTGGACTCATTAACAGTTTCATTTGGAACTTCTGGTTCACTTCCTCCGCATGCGCTTATAGAAAAAACAAGCGCAAAACTCGATAAAATTAATATTTTTTTCTTCATAAATTTTCCTTACTTTTTATAAGCATCAAACTCTAATGCGTATCCATAATAGTTAGGATCTGATACCGTGAAAGAAACTCTTAAAGTTTTCCCGTCACGATAATAGAAGGCTCTATTTGAATCGTATGTGAATTCTGTATCAACAACATTAAATTTAATTGCTGATAATTCAATCTCTAAACGATCTTCTCTATGAGTTTCAAGATATGTATATGTAAACTCATATGGTTTATTTACATCTAATGTATAACCACTATCTTCTGTTAAGAGTGTTAAAACGCCTTTACCATCGGCATTAAATTCGATTTTAACAGCTTCTTTAATCATGTCTCCACTCTTTGTACTTTCTAAATCACCATACCAAGTACCAAGAATATTTGTTTTTAAAGTTTCATCGTCTAAAGGTTCTAAAACAGTAAAACTAATCTGTGTTAAAAGTTTGTCATCTTTTTCACGTAAGAAATTTAATGTAACATCACCTGGTTTTAAGAATTTTAAAGTAGCTACATCAGTACCTGTTACTAAGTCTTCAATTTCGCCGACTTCAACAACGTCGTTATTTTCAGTAGTAATGTAATACTTATCTAATGTATTTTCAGGTGAATAATCAATATATAAATCTTCGTCTTGACCAACAAAGTGTAATTGACTTGTTAATCGTGGAGTAATTGTTGTAAGTTCAGGTGCAACAACAGTGACCTCGACTTGTTTTTGGATTCCATATGTTGAAACGACTGTTAATGTTGTTTTTCCTTCGCCAACAGCTTCAAATTCGCCATAACCAGTTCCTTTTACAACTGCTTCATTACTAGAGGAAACAATTTCTAATGTTTTATCAATGGACTTTTCTGGTACAACATTTGTTGCTTCTACTCTAATTATTTCTCCATAAGGGAAAGCACTAACATCTTCTGGAGTTGTAACGCTCATAATGTCATCAAATGAGCAAACTTGAACTTCATAAGCAGTCATGAAGTAATCTTCTGGATCTAAATCGGAGAAATCATATTCAGTTTTTTCACCATAAGTAATAGCAACTGTATCTGTTAAATCCATAATTAAAATCATATCTTCAGTGTAGTTTCCATAATCATCAACACCAAAAGAATAATTATCGTATGCAAAAGTATATCCAGTCAAATAGCCTTCTTTTGAAAAATCTAAATTAACACTTACTTCAGATAAATATTTTCCAAAATCATCAGTTGAATCATATGACAAAGAGAATGTTGTTTTAAAACTTCCATTTGTGGTATCAACAGTTGATGTAACTTTATCAGTTCCACCATTTGTAACATATTTACCTTTTACATAAGTATCAAAATAGTTAATTAAGCTTGATATATTAGAAAGTGAAGTATATTGCTTATAAAGGTTGGCATTAGCTAAAGAATATTTCTCTTTAACACTTTCGTCATAATAATTATCTACTTTATAATCTATGACTGAATAATAGTAGTCACCTTTTACGGAAGTAATAAAATCATAACTATCTTTTGTTTCTTCATCAGACATTATATCGCCATCTGGATAATCTTTAATTTTTGTAATATCAGCTTTTCTAATTATATTTAAATTTGAATAACTTGTACCTGTTTCCTTAAAAATCTCAGAATCATAAGAAAACATATTTTGAGAACCAGTACGAGCATCTCTTGTAAAAGAAACTCCTTTTTCTTGTTCAAAAGAAAGGGCTTTTTCACTTAAATACGTCGTCAAAGTGCTGATTTTTTCAAAAGGTTCAATATCTGGATTAATAGGGTCTTTATCTTCATTTGGATCATCAGGATTTGGATCAACTGGAGTTTCACCTGGGTTATTTGGATCATCTGGTTTGTTAGGACCTTCAATTCTTTGTTTTCCACAAGCTGTTAATAAAAATCCAGTTAAGGCAAGTAGTAAATATTTTTTCTTCATTTTTGCTCTCCTTAAATATGCAAAATGCAATAAGCATATGCCGCTTATTGCATTTTATCTTTTAATGTTTGAATATTCTATCTTTGTTAGGCATTTAAATCAATTTTTGAATCGGTTGCTGTTAATGTTCCTGGGTCTTCTTGAGAACCAAAGTAATCAATGACAACTTCCATTGTTGAATTTGTAAGTGCTTTTAAAGAATAGATAGTATATCTATTAGATGCAGTAACATCTCCAGTAACAGTTAATGAAATTGCTAAAGTTTCTTGATCAAGAGTATATGTAAATTCAACTACCTCGCCTTTATCCACACTACCATAGCTAGATTCATCTATTCTATATTCGCCAGTTCCGTCTGTATCAAAATTTACATAAACGAGATAATCAGAATAATATGTTTCAATCGTTCCATGTAATGTTGTTGTGGTCATGAATTTGTAAACACCATCATAAGTAGGTGGCGTAACAACATTAAGTTGTACTTCTGTAGAAGCTTCTGGGTTATCAACTGAGGTAACAACTAAAGTTACTAAACCCTCTTTTGTTGCTGTAATGGTATATGTTCCGTCTTCGTTCTTACTGATTGTAGCTTCTCCAACAGAATCTTCTTTAACAGAAACACTAACTTCTTGAGGTGCTTGTTCTGGATTAATGCTTGCTGTTAAAACTGTGGTTTCATTAACAAAAATTGTATCATCCTCTAAAGTAGCGTTAACTCTTTGAGCCTTTGGTACAACCGAAGTATATTCAACTTCTAATAAATCACCAAATCCATTATCGAAAACAATTTTGAAGTCTCCAACATCATTAACAGTTACTGTGCCGCCATTATCACTAACTGTTGCAATTCCTTCAACATCTGAAACGATACCAACTGCAATTGGCTCAACAACTAAAGGTTTCAATTCACTGCTTCTATAAGTAAAAGAAAGAATAGAGCCGTTATTTATTTCTCCGCCACCTGTAAGATAAGTATTTTCACTATTAAAGTTAACAGTTGTATTAACTGTATAATCTACAGGTGCATAATCTTTTACATTAAATTTTGAAACAACTTTTTCTTTGTATCCTCTTACAGTAGAAAGTTTAAATGTATCGCTAACAGTTTCTTTTGCGTTTTCATTTAAGGCGCCTGTTTCTTCATTGTAATCATCAATGTCGTATTGACGATGTGTATAATCGACACTACTTAAAATTTGATCGCCATCAAAAACAACGGTTGCACTATAAATATCATAATCAGCGTAACCAACGTTTTCACCGCTAAGAGTTAAAGTAAAATATTTTCCATCTTCAGAGATTTCTTTATTTTCGACGGTATCTAAATTACTTAATAAACTGCTAAATTGTTCTGATAAACCTGCAGAACTGACGTTTGTTTTAGCTTCACTTTCTTTAATTTTATAACTACTATATGGTGCATCATCAGCAACTACTGGCTTTGTAGTAATTGATGGATCGCTTTGACTATCATATGAAAATTCATAATAATGAGTATCATCATATAAACCAGTTTCATGATAAATATAACTATTCAATGTTGTGCTTGCGCTAGCAGCTCTAGTGCCTTCATAAATTACTTTGTCATCATTACTTACATAGTAAGTGTATTCATAGATATCTTCATATCTTTCAGTTGTATCAAAGCTAACTTTTCCACCTTTAATAAATTCACTTTCATGTTCAGCAGAATAATCTAATAAAGATGTCACGTTATCAATTGTTGTTATATTAGCAACTGTGCTTTCGACAACATCACTAGGTGTTAATAAACTCCCATCACCTAAAACTGTAGTAACTGTTTCAATTTCGACATCTTTATTTGGCATTGTGAATGTATAGTGGCCATCAACTCCACTAACTTCATTGTCACCAACTAATACACTATCTAAAACAGTTGTATCTGGATTTTCAACAGCAACATCAAATTCAACAGTTGAACCAGGCGCAAAACTTGTAACTTCACCAGCAGTTAAAGTAATTGTTGAACCTAGACCTGCTTTAGTTGTGACTTTAAAATCAGTAACTTCAACAGGACCCATTGCTGTTGTAACAGTTACGTTTTTATCTGGCATTGCAACTTCATAAGTTCCATCTGATTCAATAGCTAATGATGTATCGCCAAATTTAACTGTTTTTAATTCTTGTGAACTATCAGTTGAAGTAACTGCAACTGTAAAAGTAACCATATCGCCTTTATGATATTCAGTTACGTTATCTTTAAAACTGATTGTTGTTCCACTTCCTGCTTCTGCAGTAACTTTATATAAACTTTCTTCTACTGTTCCACCACAAGATGCTAGTGAAACAAGTCCACTTACAGCTAAAACGCTTACTAAAAGTAATGCTTTACTTTTCATAATATTATTTTCTCCTTCTATCAAAGTTTTACAAACGAATAACTTTGACTAAAAATTAATAGCACGCACTTATATTTATTGAATTAAAACCTTATATTCTTTTAATGCGAATTTAATAAAAATACCATAAGAATCAATATTTTTAAGTGCTTTTAATATTTTAAATCATTATTAATTTACTGCAACAATAAAAGGAAATAATGGCAAATTATGTTTATTAAAAATAGAGGCTTGATCAAAACCTTTTCTTAGATAATGAATTTCAATCTCTTTATTCGGAAGATCTTCATTTACTGCTAAATAGATTTCATCTTTTGCTATTTTAATTAGATAATCTTTATTTTCTTTATTTACGAATAGTTCAATATTACAAATTTTGGTCAAACGAAATTTACCATAGGTATCTTTAAAAGTTAGTTTAATTGTATGATCGTCAACTAAGGTTGCTATATTGAATTTAGGACACTTACCTTTATATAAAGAATTAAAATAAAAAGTTTCCATAACAAGGTTAAAGAATCTATCAGCTGCAATTAATTTGTTTTTAGGATGACTATCTAATTCATCCCCATCATCCATAACATTTGTTAAATATACATTATCTATTTCTTCACTTATTTTAATTTGCTCTTCCGTTAAAACAGGAAAATCATTTCCGTTTTCAGAAAGCCATCTAGAAAAAGGCGCTAACATCATCATATAAATTGGTAGATTTTCATTTTTAAATTCATCTCGATATTCTTTGAAAAGGATTTTCAGCATTTCTTTATAGTCTAGATGATTTTTCGCGTCACTTTCTCCTTGATAATAAAGAACATAACTAAAAGAAAAAGGCACAATGTCTTTTAACATTGTTTCGTATAAAGCGCCTGGTCTATTTGCTGTTCTAGGTCCAACAGGCAACATTAATAATTCTTTTTTTATCTTGAGGTAATGAGAAAAAATATTTAATTGCATCTTGGCTAGATATTTTTCCTAATGCAATCTTTTCATTAAAATCAATCGCCTTTGGATTTTTAATAAGTTCTTTGACTTTTTGAGATTTTTCTAAGTAATTTTTAATATCTAATTTATGTACATTTTCAATATAATCATTGAAATAACTACAGAATATTTAAAGACAATTGTTTATCAATTTGTCGATAATGGTATTACAAAAATTGAAAGATACGGCAACGGCCATATCAATGACACTTACAAAGTTAGTGGCTTAAACCGTTTGTATCTATTGCAAAGAATAAATAGCAATTTATTTAAAGATGTGCCGGGTCTTATGAATAATATAAATCATGTAACTTCCTATTTAAGAGAAAGCGTAATAAAAGAAAGTGGCAATCCTGACAAAGAAGTTATAACTTTGATTAAAACAAAAGAAAACAAAAAATTCTATTTTGATGGATTCAGTTATTTTAAATTATATTTATTTATTGAGAACTCAATTTCTTTTGATCTTGCTCCTAATAATGATGTTTTCTTTGATTCAGCAAAAGCTTTCGGAAAATTTAATCGCTTATTAAATGGGTTTGATGCTTCTCTTTTAATTGATGTAATTCCAAATTTTCATAATACTGTTTCAATGTATGAAGATTTTCTTAAATCAACAGAAAATGCGACTAAAAACAGATTAGAAAAAGCATCAAAAGAAATAGAATTTGCGAAGAATTTGAATAAAATTCAATACTTAATCATGAACGAATTGAATAACAAAACCATTCCTCTTAGAGTTACTCATGACGACACTAAGTTAAACAATATATTGTTCGATAAAGATACTTTTAAACCTCTTGCTGTTGTTGATTTAGATACAATAATGAAAGGCTCGCTACTTTTTGATTTTGGTGATTCAATTAGGTTTGGAGCCTCTACCGCCGTTGAAGATGAAGAGGATTTAACTAAAGTTCATTTTTCTCGTGAGCTTTATGAAATCTATAAAAATGGATTTTTAGAAGAAATGGAAGGCATCATTACTGAACGCGAAAAAGAGCTTTTACCAGTATCTGCTATTGTATTGACCTACGAATGTGGACTTCGTTTTTTAACAGATTATTTAAACAATGATATATATTTTAAAGTTCACAAACAAAATCACAATTTAATAAGATGTAGTACACAATTTAAGTTAGTTGAGGAGATGATTAAGTCATTTAATCTTGATTTGTAATTGTAAAGAAATTGTAAAAATCATTTATGAAAAAAATCAAAGGTTGATAATTGACCCTCTAAAACTTTAAAATTTTATTGTTAACTTAAGGAAGGTCGCAACATGAAAAAGAACAAATTAACTAAAAAAGAGCTTTGTTGGATCCTTTACGACGTTGGAAATAGCGCCTTTACAATGGTATCTGTCTCTCTTTTTGCACTCTTTTTTACTAACCTTACAAATCTTGCGCATATCGCTGAATCTGATTCGAATGCTTACTGGTCTTATGCTGCAAGTATTGTTACCTTAATCGCTGTTTTAATTGGACCACTTGTGGGTACATTAAGCGATTATAAAGGATTTAAGAGGCCAATGTTTTTGATCTTTACTCTTCTTGGAGTAATTGGTTGTATTTTGCTTGGCATTCCAATGAATTTTGTAGGTTGGTTAATTCTTTTTGTCGTTTGTAAAGTTTGCTATAACGGAGCATTAATGATTTATGACTCAATGTTAGTTGATACAACAAGTATTGAAAGAACTGATAAGATTTCTTCTTATGGTTATGCATTTGGTTATATTGGTAGTTTAGTTCCATTTTTAATCGGTATTGCAATTTGTGCTTTCGGATTTACTGGTTATGAAGCATATAATACCGAAGGTAAATTACTTACTGGAATGGATGCTTCGCTTGCTTGTCCATGGGGCTACTTAATTTGTTTCATTATTAATGCCTTATGGTGGTTAGCATTTACAATTCCACTATTTAAAACCTATAAACAAAACTACTTTGTCGAAAGAGAAAAAACTAACGGAAGTAAAGTTAAAGGTGTCTTTAAATCAGTTGGTGATTCGTATAAAAGAATCTGGGAAATTTTTAAATACGCCAAAAAACACGCAGGGATCATATTATTTTTAATTGCTTTCTTCTTATATATTGATGGCGTTTACTCAATTATTGAACTTGCAATTAAAGTTGCCGGCGGATTTGGAGTTGGTCAAGTTGACTCATTAATCGCTCTTGTTGCCGTTCAAGTTATCGCTTGTCCATGCGCTATTGGTATATCATATCTTGCAAAGAAATTTGGAAACGAAAAGATGATCTTTGTATGTATATTAGGCTACCTTTTCATTACAATTTTTGCCGTATTTATTAATAATAACTGGATGTTCTGGGTACTTGCTGTTGCAGTTGGTATGTTCCAAGGTGGCATTCAATCATTATCTAGAAGTTACTTCACTCAAATTATTCCAAAAAATAAATCTGGTGAACTCTTCTCCTTATTCGATGCATTCGGCAAAGGTGCTAGCTTTATTGGAACCTTGTTATTTGGTGTAATCTCACAAGCCACAGATTCTTCAAATTTAGGCATCATTCCTCTTGCTTGTTTAGTCTTTGTTGGTGGTATTGTTTACATATTTGCCGTCATTGCAAATCATAAATCTAAACATTATATCGATGAAGAAAACGCTAAAATCGATAAAGAATTAAATATTACGGAGGCAACTTTCCAAGAACAAGAAAACGTTGCAGAATAAGCAAAAACCTTGCAAAACATCACTTATTTTAATCCACTAGTAGAAAAGTAGTGGATTTTTATTAGGTTTTTAGTAGGGAATTTTTTTACTAAAAACATACTACTTCACTACTTTTGTCATTTTTAGAGTACTGAAAAAACCTTAGGGTAGCCCTAAGGTTTTAGAATATTTTTATTAGTAGCACTTCTCTTTGTTCACAAATTAGTGTTTAAAAATTAAAGAGAAATATTTCATTTTTTGGCTTATCTTAATTCCGTTATGATTGACTCGACCAATAAATTCATTAATTGGTTCATAATCTAAATCATTATAATATACATCATCAATTGTTTGTAAAATATGAGCTAAATCAATATAAGCTTTATCGATTAAATCAAAGAAAGAATCTTTACCCATTGATTCATTTGTGACGACATTAAACCATTCTTCTTCGTTAAGATTTAAATAGTCAATTTTCTTATCTAAGTTTTTAAGTTTTGGATGTGACATCGCATTAATCACACTGTTTTTCATAAAGTGAGAGAAAATAAATTTTCTAAAACCAAAAAATTTAGAATTAATAACTCGATTAACAGTTAACATTGTTTTTACTGATTTATAATAACTATTATCAGTAACACCACTTTTATTTAAATAATCAGCAAGTGCTTTCATCATTTTTGAAACAAGCTTTAATTCTTTTCTTTCAACACTTAAAATTTCTTTATAACTTGGTTTGTCGTTATAATTTTCCTCAACAAGAACATCAATATCTGTTTCAAGTAATGAATGATAAATTGAGAAAATTGTTCCACCAAGAGGAAAACCTGTTCGATAATAAATATATGGATGGCAAGTTCTATCTAAAACATAATGAGACATTAATCCTTTAATAAAAGCTAAAAGGATTTCTTCTTTTTCCTTGTCTTCTTCTTTTTTGGCATAATCAAATAAAAAAGAAAAAGTAACAAAAGGATCAATCTCATGTAAATAATTTCCAAATCCTCTTACTTCTTTAATATTTCCTTTAAGAGGGTTTGTGTATCCATAATAAAAGAATGGATCTGGTCCTTGCGAACCTAAATAAAATATTTTTTTATGTTTTGGGAAATTCTGTTTTGAAAATTCGTAATGTGTTATCAGACTCGGCATATGCATTTATTATATATGATTTTTTAAAAATTTCATTCTTATATATAAATTATTTACATTTAAGTCTATTAGTAACTCTAATAAAAACATATGATTATAATCTGATTTTTCACTACTACCATTACTAAAAAATACTATTGAGAATATTGACAACCTTTGATATTATTATAAAGCACACGGAGAAGTACCCAAGCGGCTGAAGGGGACGGTTTGCTAAACCGTTAGTAGGGGTAACCCTAGCGTGAGTTCAAATCTCATCTTCTCCGCCAAAATTTAAAAAATATGCGATGGTTATCGCATTTTTTTGTGCTCAAATTTAAGAATTTTTTATCAAAAATATAAGCGCTCCAGGTTAATTTCTGGAGCGCTTATTTGTTTTATTCTTTATTTAAATCTGGATATTTTTCTCTATGAGCATTATATGTTGTATGCAACATTTTATGTGCTTTTGGAGATCCGTATTCACCTAAATATTCTTTATATAATGCAATAATATCTGGATTTAAATGACTTCTTCTAACTTTCTTTCCTTTATCAATATCATAAAGAACTTTAGCTCTCTTTTGGATATATGTTTCTTGAATATTATCTTCTTCATTTGGCAAGAATAGTGGGAAGACATATGGTTGACCACCACCATTAATACATCCACCTGGACAACCCATTACTTCAATAAAGTCATATTTACTTTCATTGTTTTTGATTTGTTCAAGTAAAATTTTGGCGTTTTTCATTCCACTACACATTGCAAAATTATAAGTTACACCATTAATTTTGAGAGTGGCTTCCTTAATTCCTTCTAAACCTCTACAAGGAGAAAATTCAATTGGCTCAAGTTCTTCATTTGTAAGTATGTGATATGCAGTTCTAATTGCTGCTTCCATAACTCCACCAGTTACACCAAAAATAGCTCCAGCTCCGCTATATTCACCAATTAAATCATCATCAAATTCTTCTTCAGGAAGTTTTTTCCATAAAATACCAGCTCTTTTAATTAGTTCAGCAAGTTCTCTTGTTGTTAAAACAACATCAACGTCTTTAATTCCATCAACTGTATTTTCTGGACGATCTTTTTCATACTTTTTAGCAGTACATGGCATAACTGAAACAACACAAATTTGGCTTCTATCAATGTTATGTTTTTCTGCATAATATGATTTAATAATTGCACCCATCATTTCATGAGGTGATTTGCAGCTTGATAAATGAGGTAAAAGCTCTGGGTAATAATATTCAATGTAATTAATCCAACCTGGAGAACAAGATGTAATCATTGGACCAGGACGGTGTGAAATAATTCTTTGAATAAATTCGTTTGCTTCTTCTGTAATTGTTAAATCTGCTGCAAAGTTAGTGTCAAAAACTCTATAGAATCCTAATCTATGTAATGCAGCAACCATTTTTCCAGTGCAATTTGTGCCGATTGGTTCACCAAATTCTTCTCCAATTGCGGCTCTTACTGCAGGAGCTGTTTGAACAATAACATATTTTCCTTCTTGGAAAGCTTTATCGAGTTTATCAATTTCACTATGTTCCATCAAAGCGCCTGTTGGACATACAAGTGTACATTGACCACATTGAATACAAGGAACATTGTTGAAACTTCTATTTTCGCTTGGACCAACAATTGTGTTAAATCCTCTGTTTTCAAAACCTAAAATACCAATTCCTTGTGCATTTTTACAAGCTTCAACGCATCTTCCACAAAGAATACATTTTGATGTATCTCTAATCAAAGATGGTGAAATTTCATCATAAGTTGATTTAGTTTTTTGGCCAACATATTGTTCTGGACGAGCACCAACTCTTCTAGCAACTTCTAAAAGTTCACATTGACCATTTTTTCTACAAGCTTGACAGTTGTAATAATGGTTTGAGAGTAAAAGTTCAACACTGGTTCTTCTTGCAATAACTGCTTTTGGGTCAACAATTGAAATTCTAATACCTTCTCTAATTGGATAAGCACAGCTTGGAACAAGCCTTCTTTCGCCTTCAACTTTTACAAGACAAACTCTACAACTTGCAACTGAGCATTCACCTTTTTTCCAAGTACAAAGGTTTGGAATGTTATAACCACAAATTTTAGCAGCTTCAAGAATTGTTAAACCTTCTTCAACAACATAAGGTTTATTTTCAATAAATATCTGTATTTTTGCCATAATCTACTACCACCTATTTCTTATAAATTGCACCGAATTTACAAGCAGAGATACAAGTTCCACACTTGATACATTTATCAAGGTCAATCTTAAATACTTCTTTACCAACGACTCCAGAAATTGCGTTAACTGGACAATTTCTCGCGCAAAGCGAGCATTTTTTACATTTATTTGGATCAATGTGGAATTCGATTAAAGACTTACAAACTCCAGCGTCACACTTCTTATCTTGAACGTGTCTAATGTAAACATCCTTAAATTTATTTAATGTAGATAAAACTGGATTTGGTGCTGTTTGACCAAGACCACAAAGTGAACCGACTTGAATAGATTCACTTAATGTTTGAAGTTTTTCTAAATCTTCCATTGTGGCTTTTCCATCAGTAACTTTTGTTAAAATCTCAAGTAAACGTTTTGTTCCAATACGACATTGTGAACATTTTCCACAGCTTTCATCACAAATAAATTCAAGGTAGAATTTTGCAACATCAACCATACAGTTATCTTCGTCCATGACGATTGCACCACCTGATCCCATCATACTTCCTTTTTCAATCAAGGATTCATATTCAATAGGAGTATCAAGTTCGTTCATTGTCAAACAACCGCCTGATGGACCACCAGTTTGAATAGCTTGGAATCTCTTTCCGTTTGGAATTCCGCCACCAATATCATAAACAAGTTCACGAATAGTTGTGCCCATTGGAACTTCAACAAGACCAACATTTTTGACCTTGCCACCAAGAGCAAAAACTTTAGTTCCTTTACTTCTTTCAGTACCAATTTTTGCATATTCTTTAGCACCAACTCTCATAATATAAGGAACATTTGCGAGAGTTTCGACGTTATTAATAATTGTTGGTTTATCCCATAAACCTTTAACAGCAGGGAATGGAGGTCTTGTTCTTGGCATACCTCTTTTACCTTCAATTGAATTAAGTAAAGCGGTTTCTTCACCACAAACAAAGGCTCCAGCACCAAGTCTAATATGGACTCTAAAACTAAATCCACTTCCTAAAATGTTGTCTCCAAGTAATCCGATTTCTTCGAGTTCTTTAATTGCGGTTTTAAGTCTATTAACAGCAATAGGATATTCAGCTCTAACATAGAAATAACCATTTTGAGCACCAATTGCATAACCAGCAATCATCATACCTTCAATAACAGCAACTGGATTTCCTTCTAAAATTGAACGATCCATAAATGCGCCTGGATCGCCTTCATCACCATTACAAACTACATATTTTGTATCGTTTTGAACATCGTAAGCAAATTTCCATTTTCTTCCAGTTGGGAATCCAGCTCCGCCTCTTCCTCTAAGACCGCTATCTAAAACTTCTTGAATGACTTCTTCTCTTTTCATGCTTAAAGCACGAATTAAGCCTTTAAAGGCATCATATCCTAATGCTTCGTCAATAACTTCAGGATTAATTGTTCCACAACCATGAAGAGCAATTCTTAATTGTTTTTTATAGAAATTAATATCGTCTTGTCTTGTTACCTTTTTACCTGTTGAAGGTTCTGTATATAAAAGTTCTTCAACAATTTTT
>CALVLC010000012.1 GCA_944336335.1 uncultured Bacilli bacterium
TCTAATTTCCAAGACTTATCCGCTGAAAATATTGATCAATTAATTCAAGACATCATTGATAAACTATCAGAGAGTGGCTCTCTTGAAGATATATATGATTATTTTATTAATTTAGGTTGTTATTTAAATAGTTATACAACTTTACAAAATATAGCAATCTTCCCTAGAGGGTTAGAAGAAAGAAATGAAATTTTAAATCGTTTAGACGCATTTAACGATGCTCAAACTGACGAAAATAAAAAAGTGCATTATGTAAGTATTTCTTCATCGTTAATTAATAGCGTATCAAATATGGTAAGCCTAGTTTCATTAGTTTTATCTATCTTTGTTGCTGTTTTATTAATTGTTGCTTGTGCAATGAATATTTTATTTACGTACAACAATGTCTTAGAAAGAACTAAAGATATTGGTATTTTAAGAGCAGTTGGTACAACAAAATTTGATGTTTCAAGAATGTTTGTTATTGAAGCAGGGATTGTTGGCCTTTTAAGTGGGTTATTTAGTTGCTTATTTACTTATGTTTTAGCTTTTCCAGTTAATATGCTTATTGCTGATCATTATTCATATTATTTTTCTTTCCAAGATATTTGTGTTGTAACATGGCGGCATATGTTCATTTTGATTGGAATAGGACTAATTCTTGGAATATTAAGTGCAATCATACCAGCCTATAGTGCTAGTAAAAAAGATCCAGTCAAGTGTTTAAAAGAAGAATAGCTTTAGTGCTTTTTAATTTATATGTGAACTATTTTAAGATAAAATTATATAAGAGTTTGAAGGTGATAAGTTTGTAAATTTAAATATAGAAAAGAGCAAAAACCCTGCAAATCTCAGTTTATTTATTTTTTAATCGACTATAAATGAGTATAAAAAAAGACTTATTTCTAAGTCGATTAATCTAAGTAAATGGTGATCCGCCGGAGACTCGAACTCCGGACCCACTGATTAAGAGTCAGTTGCTCTACCAACTGAGCTAGCGGACCAGCCATAAAATTATATAAAAAAGCACTATCTAATATCAAGAATTTTTTATTCATAGTGACTAAATGGAAGGGAACAATATGGAAATACTTGTTAAAAAAGATAAACTTGAAGCTTATGAAAATGATGAATGTTTAGGTTTTTTAAAATTCACTCTAGAAAATAATGTTTTAACTATTTTATCTACAGTTGTTTACGAAAATGCTCGTGGAAAAGGTATTGCAAGAGCTTTAAACGAGTATATTTTTAGTTATATAAACAAAGGCGTTCAAGAAATTAGAATTATTTGTTCTTACTCTCAAAATTATTTTCTCAAAAATAAAAGCCAATATAATGGCGTGAAAGTTGTATTAATTACAGGAGAAAATAATGTCTGTTCTATTTAAACTCTATTCTGGACACTTAGCTAAAAACATGAAGAAAAACGATGAAGCTAACTTTAAAAATCTAAAACATATTGAAGGCGTTAAAGCAATTAATGATCTTCGATATTTTAAAGGTAAAAATAAATACCATCTTTTTAATATGTATTATCCTGAGGCTGTTAAAGATACTAAAACTTTACCTTTAATGATTGATATCCATGGTGGTGGCTGGATTTATGGCGATAAAGATTTGAACAGATTTCATAATGCTTATTATGCTTCTCAAGGTTTGGTAGTTTTATCAATGTCTTATCGCTTACTTCTAAGAACAAACTTAAAAGGAATAGTTAAAGATTTATTTTTCTTTTTTAACTACATTGAAAAAAATAAAGAATCTTTAAATATTTCTTTGGATAACATTTTATTAACTGGCGATAGCGCTGGAGGTCATCTTGCATTATTAATTAATGCCATTAATCAGAATTCAGGACTTCAAAAAATGTATGAAGTCGTCCCATTTCATTTTAGTTTTAAAATGATGAACTTAGAACATCCTGTTCCATTTTTAAAAGATCTTTTTACTTCACCTGGATTAGGAAATAAGATTGCTCGAACATCAATGATGAAAGCATTTTTTGGAAGAAAATATCAAAAAAATCCTTTGTATAACAATTCTTCTTTAAATGATTTTATTGATAAAGCCAAATATCCATTTATTTCAATCGTTTCTTCAAGTGATGATATGTTTAAAGATCAAACAATTAGAACTTACGAAGAACTCAAAAAAAGTGGAGCTGATGTTAATTTTAAGATGTATGAAAATGAACCTCATGTTTTTGAAGTAAGTTTTTATGATAGAGAAAAATCCCTTGATTACAATAATTATGTAATCAATAAATTTAAAGAAATTATTGGAGATTTGCATGAAAGGTAATATAAAAAATACAATTTTATTAATAGCTTGCTGTTGTGTTGTTGGAGTTGGAATTGGCTCTATTTTTATTTTTGGTTTCAATAATAATTTTGGTAATGGTGGTGATCCAATCTATAATCCAGGAACAGGTCATGTAATCTTGGAAGATGGAACAGATATGGCTATTGAATATCGCGATAGTAATGTTGAAAATAATGAAGCTCGCTTTACATATTTAGATGTCAACGAAAGTTCCCATCAACCAGTTACACCTTCTTTAACTAGAAACAATGACGAAGTTAATATTTTAGTAATTCCGGTTGAATTTGAAGTTCCTAGATTTAATCGTTACGAAATTGTTGAATATACTGATGAAATTTTAGAAAGTATTGAATATACCTTTAATGGTGATCCATCTTTAAACGGTGAAAATTCATATTGGGAAAGTGTTTCAAGTTATTATAGAAAATCAAGTTATGGCAATTTAAACCTTAATTTTGATGTTGCAGATCCGTTTAAGCCTGATATGAGTGCAAATGATTTTTTAAGTTTAGAACAAAGCAGTGCAACTGGCGCTGGTGGTTCGCAAGAAATCATCATGGATGCCTTAACAAATGGTATTACAAAAAATGGCCAATTAATTGACCCATATTCATCTAGATATGACTATAATAACGACGGATTTATTGATGGAATTTGGTTGATTTATAATGTTAATAACACCAAGGAAGTTCATTCTTCTTCTCAGCCATTTTGGGCTTACACTACAAATTTCATGGCGGAAGCGACTGATAGAGAAAAAGGCGAAACCTCAATCGTTGGAACTCGTTATGCAAACTGCGCATTAACTTTTCTTTATGATGATTCTAGAGATGGTTATGACGCTCATACAATAATTCATGAAACTGGTCATATGTTAGGTCTTGATGACTACTATAGTTATGATAACAATTTTGGCAATTATGGTTATTTAGGCGGCATTGACATGATGGATTTAAATATCGGCGACCATTCATCATTTTCTAAATATTCTTTAGGATGGATTGAGCCAACTGTTTTCTATCAAAAGGAAGGAACTGTGACTTTAAAACCATTTGAAGAAAGCGGCGAAGCTCTTATCATTCCATCAAGTTATTATAATGATTCAGCTTTTAGTGAATACTTAATTTTAGAATACAAAACTCCGACTGGTTTGAATGAACTTGATGCAAATGATAACTATCAAAATGGTTATCCGTTAGCTTTTGGCAATGGACTTGCAATATATCATGTTGATGCTAAGCTTGCTCAAGTAATTTATACTCAACAAAATAATGGTCTTTATTATAGTGTCGAAAGCTATTTAAGTGAAAACGAAACTTCAATACCTTTAGCTAAAACAAATTTATATGAAGAAAAAGTTTTTGAAGTAGCTAATTCAAATACTCCTTCAAGAAATAGTATTTCTGAAGATTATGCACTTGTAAGATTATTAAGTAAAGATCGTACTTTATATTCTGATGTTAACAAGATAAGTCGTGTTGGATTGACTAATAGAGATTTATATCAAGAAGGCGATTCATTTGGAAGAGAACAAATTAAAAGATTTTTTGATTATGCCTCATTTAATAATGGAACGCCAATTAGTAATTTAAGTATTGAAGTAGAAGAAATGAATGATGAAGGCATTACCATACATATAAAAAGATGATTTTTATGTGTTTTGAATTTTTATTTAGATAAATATTTTTCAGAAAATTTTCATTCATATAGAAAATCAATTTTCAATGTCTTTAACAAATATAGTATTTTCTGAAAATTTATTGCTGATCCGTGATTTACTTCTTAACATAAAAGTAATAGCTATGTCCTAAGTGAAAATATTTAAAAATAAATATTGGTTATCAAACGCTTTAAAAGTAGAAAGGCACATAACAAAAAATAGAATTATATCTATTTAATCTTTATAATTGTAGTTATGGAAATTCATATTAAGGATTTAAAGAAAGTCTTTGAAGGAGACAAGAAGAAAAATATTCCAGATACTATTGCTATAGATAATTTTAATCTTGATATTAAAGATGGTGAACTCGTCGGTTTACTTGGTCCTTCAGGATGTGGAAAATCTACTGTTCTTTATATGATAAGTGGTTTAAAAGAACCTAGTGGGGGCAGTGTCTTTTTTGGGGAAGAAGATGTTACTCATCTAGCTCCTGAAAAAAGAGGGATTGGTTTTGTTTTTCAAAACTATGCTTTATACCCACACTTAAACATTTACAAGAATATTTCATTTCCATTAGTAGATGTTTATGTTGATGATTATCTAAAAAGCTACAAAATATCTAAGTTTTGCAAACTTATAGAAATTAGAAATGAAATATTTAAAGCAATCAATATTGTTAAAAATCGCAATGTAAACGATAAAAAAGTTTCAAAATTATTAATTATTGATGAAATTAGCTTTGCTTTAAATATTCCTTTTTCATATTCTAAATATCTATTTAAATTCATTAATAAATATGATTTTAATTTAGATAGTTTTATTAAATTTTTAGGCGAAGAAATTGATAAAGAAAAGAAGAGATATCATAAAATAAAACTTGAAGTAGATAATGAAAACTTTATCTTGAAAAACGGTAATCGAATTAAAGTTAGAAGAAAGATTAATAAAGATGAAATTGATTTAAGAGTAAGAGAAGTTGCTCGAATTGTAAAATTAGAAGATTTGCTATATAGAAAACCTAATGAGATAAGTGGTGGGGAGCAACAAAGGGTCGCAATAGCTCGTGCCTTGATAAAATCACCAAAAGTTTTACTTCTTGATGAACCTTTGTCTAATCTTGATGCTCATTTAAGACTTGAAACTAGAGAAGAAATTAGACGAATCCAAAAAGAAACAGGTATAACAACAATATTTGTTACACATGATCAAGACGAAGCTATGGCAATATCTGATAAAATAGTAGTTATGTCAAAAGGAAAAGTTCAAGAAATTGGTAAACCACAAGAAATATATAAAAATCCAACAAATTTATTTGTAGCTAAGTTTCTTGGTGTACCACCAATCAATTTATATAAGGGGTATATAAAAGAACACCATTTATATATTGGTAATGAATTACTTATTGAAAAAGAAATTAAAGCAAATGATCTAGAAGTAATTGTTGGTATACGACCTGAAGCTTATAAGTTGGTTGGTGAAGATTCAAATGTAGGTTTAACACTTAAAATAGAAAAGATAGATAATTCGACTAGAAATTTAATTGTAGTGTCATCTTCTGAATTTGCATTAAACGAGATTAAGCAGATACTTGATAGTAATCTTGAAGGGATTAAAGGCGTGAATAAATTTATTGTAAATCAAGAACGTATGTTTGTTTTTGATATAAAAACTGAAAAAAGAATTGAGATTTAAAAGGATTTTAAAGAAAAATGGAAAATAAACACATATTTACTCCTAAGCTTTATATTAGGTTTTCAAGTTATTTAGTTGATACTTTATTGTTTTTTGTCGTTGCTTTTGTTCTTACTTTTTTTGTATTTAATAATGTGTTTGCAACAACAGAATATAATAAATTGATGCAAGAAGCACTTGTTCGTTCTAACCTTTATGTTACAAATGATAGCAATGCTTATGTTCAATTAACTAATGGAACAACTGAACAATATAAAGATATGGTCGAAGGCTATTATCTAACTTTCGAAGATCGTTCGAACAAAGAAAACGATAAAGTAAATTATTTTGAAAGCGATTTTTATAAAGAGCATGATGGGAGAAGAAAGCCATTAACAATTGAAGAGTACAATCAAAATATTTTAATGGCGGGTGAAGAAGACTCATATTTTGAATTTCAAGTTATTGATGGGGCAATTGACAAAACAAAACTAGCGGTAATTAAACCAAAATATCTTATAAGCAACTATGAGAGCCAAACTTTAACTTATCTTCATGATGATTATAAAGGTTCCTTGATGAGCTTTTATACAAATGCTTACAAAAATTGTTTCACTGATTTATATAATGATGACTTTTATAGTAATGCTCGAGATTCAATGAATCGTATGGCTCAATATAACCTCGGATTATCATGTCTTATTCCAGCAATAATAATCTATTTTGTTATTCCATTTTTCAACTTTGAAAACAAGACTATTGGACGTCTTATATTTAAACTTGGCTTATCTAACATGGACGGATATAAAATTAAATCCTATCAAGTTCTAATTAGAGCATTGCCAAGTTTAATATTATCTATATTGCCATTTTTTATCGGGGATTTAATTGTACTTTTATCTATTTCATTTGGTTACATTTTAATAAGTGCTTGCTCTGCGATTATAGTTTCTGATAATGTTTCAATTGTTGATTTTATATCAATGACTAGAGTGGTGGATTTAAAATCATCAAAAATCTTTAAAAATAGTGAAGATTTAAAGGAAAAAGAAGAAATTTTATATGGAGATTAAAGATATCAAATACGCCAATTTAGGTCGAAGAGTTTTAGGAATCATATTTGATTTAATCTTTTTCGTTATCATTTTATTGTTTTTATATTTGCCAGTTGTCGAAGGTTATGTTGATATCGGTTTTCATAATAAACAAGTTTTAAATGATGTTAAAGCTCATCAAGTTTATTCTGGTCTTTTTGTTGATCGAAGTGAAGAAGATGAAGAACCATTAACTAATGTTAGTCTTATTGGTAGAGAAGAACTTACGGACGATAACGATTATTTTACTTTTGATTCATATGAAGTTTATCTAAATGCAACCTATAATTTTTATTCAAACAAAGATTTATCTTTTCATAACGAACTTATGGAAATGATTTTCAAAAAAACTGATATAAGCGAAAATGAGTTCAATTATTGGTATAACACAGAGGTTTTAAATATCGATCAAAGTAGCGATTACGATGTTTTTTGCTTAGAAAATAATGATTTGTATTCTTCCCCATTAAATGAAAATGCAAAAGTTAAAGCAACTATAACATTTAAAGGTGAAAAGTTTACTAAAAACGGCAACGACAATCGCGATAATCAAGAATATATACTTTCATCAATTAAAATTTTTACTGACACATTAGACTTTCCTGGAACATATCAAGAAGCTTTGCTCCATTTTAGAAACACAAATCAGTATTCAAATTACTATTTACAACTTGAAAGAATTTCTAGATATGAAGCATATATTGCAATAGCTATTGGCGGATTAATTTATTTTTTAATTATTCCATTATTCTTTAAAAATGGGGAAACACTTGGTATGAAAATTGTTCATGTTGGACTCGTTAATTCACTTGAGTATCAAGTTTCAAAACCTCAAGTCTTTTTGAAAAATTTAGTAATTTTAGCGGAGATTTTTCTTGGATTGTTCACTTTCTTTATAGTTTTCTTAGTTGACTATATTGTTATGGTTTTCACGAAAAGACATCGTTCATTCAGTGATTTTGTAGCTGCTACTGTCATAATTGACACTAAGAATAGTGTTTGGTTTGCATCACGTGCGGTTGAAGAAAAATTAGTTGCTCAAGTTGAAGAGAACTTAAGAAAATCTAATTTTGTTGAGGCTGAAAATAGTGAAAAAGACGATTAAAATCGATATTAATGACATTTTTTGAAAAAGGAAAAAAATGAAATTAAGTATTTTTTATTGATTTTGTTTTTGATATAGTAGAGATACACATAAAAAAGGATTTTGTTATGGAAGTAAAAATTAAAAACTTAGTTAAGATCTTCTCAGGAAAAAAAGGTGCAAAGACAGTCGCTGTCAATAACATGAACTTTGATATTCCTGATGGAAAATTATGCGGATTACTTGGACCTTCAGGTTGCGGTAAATCAACTACACTTTACATGATTGCTGGTTTACACAATGTAACTGAAGGAAGAATTTATTTTGGTGACGAAGATGTTACTAATCTTCCTGCTGAAAATAGAGGAATCGGATTAGTTTTCCAAAACTATGCTCTTTACCCTCATTTTAACGTTAGACAAAACATTATGTTCCCACTTGATAACGTTAGACCTAAATTAACATATGATGAAAAGTGCGCGATTGTTTTAGAAAACGCTAAAATTGTCCATATTGAAAAACTTTTAGATAGAAAACCAAAAGAATTGTCTGGTGGTCAACAACAACGTGTTGCTATTGCTAGAGCTCTTGCAAAAAGACCACGTGTTTTACTTCTTGATGAACCTTTATCAAACTTAGACGCTCGTTTAAGACTTCAAACTAGAGAAGAAATTAAACGTATTCAAAAAGAAACTGGAATTACAACAGTGTTCGTTACTCACGACCAAGAAGAAGCTATGTCAATTAGCGATTTCATCGTTGTTATGAGAGATGGTATTGTTCAACAAAAAGATCAACCTCAAAGAGTTTATGATGAACCAGCTAATTTATTCGTAGCTAAGTTCCTTGGAACACCTGCAATTAATGTTTTCCAAGGTGAAATCAAAAATGGCGTTTTATATATCGCCGGAAACAAACTTTCTGAAAATCCAGAATTAAAACATGTTCATATTGAAGAATTAACATGTCCTCATTGTGGAGCAATTGTCCCTCACAATGCTAAATATTGTAATGTTTGTGGCGCCAATATTAGAGAAGGCGAAAACTTAATTAAGAAAAAGACAACTGATAAAGAAACACAACAAATTTACAATTTACATAAATCACTTACTGTTAACAAAACCGGCGATAAAGCAATTGATAAATTATTAGTTAAATTTAAGAAAACATTTACTAAATTTGATTCAGATGAAATCATCGCTAAATATAATGAATTAGTTTCAACAATTGACAGCGAAAAAGCATTAGCTCATGCTCAAGGTGAAGTAGTAAAAGCTAGAGCCCTTGAATTTGTTAAAAACGTTGAAGCTAAAAACGAAAGCGTTAAAGCTGTTATTGAAAACGCAATTGGTGAAATCAAAAATTGTGAAAATGCTTATTCTAAAGAAGGCCAAGTTAAAGTTAACGCCTTAGTTAGAAAGATTAACAACGCAAATGTTGTTTATGATATTGCTCAAAAAGTAGATTCTTTATATAAAGAAACAGATTGGGAAGCAACAAGAAATATTAAAAAGACTCAAGAAGACATTATGTATCAAATTAATGATATTGAAAGTCCTGAATCTAAAGAAATGGTTGAAAAAATCATTAATGGTCTTGAAAAGAGACTTAATCCTGAAAGAACATGTCAAATCGGTATTCGACCAGAAGCCTTTAGACTTGTTGAAAATGGTCCGATCAAAGTAAAAGTTGAAAACATTGAACACATCGGTAGAGATATCTCAGTTATTGGTGATGTTGTTGGTTTAGAAGAAGGCCACGTCAAGATTATTATTTCAAATGAATTAATCAAAGACTGTGAAGGAAAAGAATTCTTATACTTCGAACCAAAACGTATCTATGTTTTCGAAGATACTGGTGAAAGAATTTTATAATATCGAACATTTGGTGAAATTATGTTTAATAAGAAACAAAGTCCACAAAACGAAAATAACGAAAACTTACAAACAAATAGTTCAGGAAACAAATTTGTTGATTCTTTAAAATCAGCTTTTTCCAAAACTAAAACTGTTTGTAATAATACTTATCTTCGTTTAAGACATAGAGGACACGAAGAAAGTTATTACTATAACGCTGATGGAACAGCTAAATATGACATCAATAGAACTTTAGAAACTAAAAAGAGAAAGTTCCAAATGAATCAAAACCTTTTGGCCTTTTTAGTTTTAATTCCAGCATTCATATTTATTATCTTGTTCATGCTTTATCCAATTCTTAACTCATTTATTATCGCATTTACTGAAGATTTTACTTGGGTTGATGGTAGTGGATCGTTTGCTATTTCAAATATTATTAATGGAAATAGTGGTCACTGGGAAGACATGTCAGCCGTTGGTGGCGAAGGCATGGTTTGGGTTGAAGGGAAATATCCTACATCGTTTGGACTTGGAAACTTCCTCTATTTATTCCAAAATACTTCCTATTCAATTAATTTATTCGGTCAAACAATTGGAACTTCCTTATTTATTAAGAGTTTATGGAATACATTCGAACTTGTTATTATTGAAGTCCCTTTAACAATTATTGTTTCTTTATTAATTGCTTATTTTATTCATAAAGTTAAATTTTTACGTGGATTTTTCCAAATTATATTTTTCTTACCTTATGTTACAAATACCATCGCTTTAGGTATGGTTTTTAACTTACTCTTTGGATCTAATACAAGTGGAGCAATTGGTGGAGGACTTGTTAATACCTTGTTTGGTTCTAATCAACAATGGATTTCATCTGGTGCACCACGTTGGGCACAAGGTGTTGTTATTGTTACATATGCATTATGGGATGGCTTAGCATTTAAGATTCTTGTTTTCTTAAGTGGCTTATCAACAATTGATAAACAATATTATGACGCGGCAAGAATTGATGGCGCAAACGCTTCAACTATCTTTAGAAGAATCACTGTCCCATTACTTTCGCCTCAAATCCTTTACATCACTATTACATCATTTATTGGTGCATTTAAGATGTATACAGGCGTTAGAGCTGTCTATCAATCACAATCAACATATTTCTTTGGTGGTGCTCAAGGTGTTGAATGGATTACAGTCGTTGGTTATTTATATCGTGATATGAAAGAAATTAATCCTTTAAACCCAGGTTATGCTGCGGCTGGAAGTATTATTCTTTTAATTATTATTCTTATTATTACAGCTGCTCAATTTGCAGTTAGTAAGAAGAGAGTTCACTATTAAGGAGATGATAATTTATGGCAAAAAAAGCTATTAAAACTGAAGAAGAATTATTACCTTATCTTGATAGTGCTAAGCAAAAACTTTTAGAAGCTTCTCAAAAGAAAATTAGTTATATCAAAGAAGATGAATATGGTGTAACTTCAAAACAAAAAGTTTTAACAAAAACAATCGTTACTCAAACTTTAATGTATATCTTCTTAATTATTTTTGCTTTATTTATTCTTATTCCATTTATCTTCATGATTTCAACTTCGTTTGTTTCAGACGCCACATTTGATACAAATTTAACAAATGGAAAAATTACTTTATTACCTATTCCTTTTACTTTCCAAAATTATGTTGACGTTTTTGCCCCAACATATATTGATAATTTAGGAAATCTTCAAGAAAAAACATCGTTCTGGGTTTATTTCTTTAATACTTTTATTTCAGCATTTGGATCAATGATTGTTACAGTAGTAACTAGTGTTCTTGCTGCCTTTGCTTTTGCTAGATTAAACTTCAAAGGTAAAAACGCTTTATTCTTACTCATCCTTGCAACCATGATGATTCCTGGTGAAATGATGATTATTACAAACTATGCTTTAACAAAAGAATTAGGTTGGGAAAATACATTCTATGCCTTGATACTTGTTCATGGTGTTAGTGTCTTCTATATTTTCTATTTAAGACAGACTTTCCAACAAATTCCTAATGAATTATATCTAGCAGCAAAAGTTGATGGATATGGTGATTTCAAATACTTACTTAGAGTTATGATTCCAATTGGTATGCCTACCATTGTTACAATTATTATTCTTTCACTTATGGGTGGATGGAACTCCTATATGTGGCCAACTCTTGTTGCAAATGGTAAAACATTAAATGACCCAATCTTTGGAACAGGTTATGATATTCGTCTTGTTTCAAACGGCTTAATGTCAATATTCCAATCAGAATTCTCAGATAACCAACCAGGTAAAATGGCTGGTTCTGTCGTTACAACCTTACCACTTTTCGTAATCTTTATTATTTTCCATAAGTACATTATGAAAGGTGTATCAAGGAGTGGTATTAAAGGCTAATCTTGCTCTTGCAAGTTTAGATATATTTATTTGTTCAGTAGGAGGATTTTTATGAACAAAAGAATGAAGTTATTAATGATCCCAGCAGTCGCTTTAACTTTAAGTAGCTGTGGCGGAGAAACTGGTTCCGGAGTTACTCTTAACATGTGGACTGGTTTTGGCCAATCTATGACAACTCAACTTGAAACAATTTTAGAAACGTATAGTTCTGAAAAAGGAGTTAATGTTGTTCATACTGGTCAAGGTGGTTACGATAACTTATTAGCAAATATTGTTGGATCTGTTTCAACTAGTACATATCCAAATCTTGCTGTTGCTTATCCAGACCATATGGCTCAATATCAAGAAAGCGGAATTTTATTTAATCTTGATACCTATATTAAGCAAGATAATATTGATTTAAGTAAGTATTATCAAAACTATTTGAAAGAATGCCAAGAAATTGTTGAAGGTTCCACAATGGGTCTTCCATTTAATAAATCGACTGAAGTTTTAACAACCAACCAAACATTTGTTGATTTATTAATTAAAATGACAGAAAACGAAACAGGTGAAAATAAAATTACAGCTGTTCCAACAACATGGCAAGAAGTAGAAACTTTCGGTAAAGCTGCTTTAAGAATTTTGGATCAAAAACAAGCTTGGAATAAGGTTATTGGTGCAGACGGAAACGCTTATGCAAACCAAAAAGAAGCTGCCGATGCTGGTACTGAAGTTGTAATTGATTTTTCTCAAGTTGATAAAGCTTCATTCAGAGTTTTATCATACGATTCACAAGCTAACTTCTTCATTACAGCAGTTAGACAATGGGGCGGAACATATACAAGCGTTGAAAAATTACCAAATGGTAAAATGCAAGGTTATATGGAATATAAATCCGATGAAACTATTGAAATGTTTGAATTCTTCTATGAGTTATTTAATGATCAAATAATAGGTATTCCATCTGACTTCAACGAATCAAGTTATACTTCTAACCCATTTAAAGCATACAAAACAATTTTCACAATCGGATCAAGCGCTGGTGTTAGTAACTGTGTCCCTGAAAATAACAAATTCGACATTACAATCAACCCAATTCCTTACAATGCAGAAAAACCAGAATGTAAATATGTTATTTCACAAGGCACTAATCTTGTTATGTTTAAAAATACAAATGCTGAATCAAGAAGCGAGACTTGGAACTTATTAAAAACATTATCATATGATCCAGAAACAAATGCTGATTTTGCTCGTGCTACTGGATATATCCCTGTCACTCAAGAAGCATATAATTCAACTTCTTATCAAAATTATTTAAACGATACAACATTGGATGGTACACAAAAAACCATGAGAGATGCTATTAAAACTAATTTTGATGTATATCTTGGTGAAGGAACCAATTGGATTCAATTCGTAGATCCTGGTTTTGTTGGCTCAAGTTCAATTAGAGCTAATGCCGGCACAATCATGACTATGGTTAGAGACGCTGCACCTGCAAACTTTGAAGAGGATCCAAATTATTGGAATACTCAACTTGAAAAATGGTATAACTTGAATCCAAACAATATCAGACCAAGTGCTAAATAAATAGAAAAGGTGTTTCATGAATTTTAAAAAGAAAATTATAATACCATTGTTATTTTCATCTATTACATGTAGTGCATTTTTAACTGCATGTAATAATGAAACACCAAACAATGTAGTTTGCGGAGATGATGTTGAAGTCGCAACACCTGTAACTGATTCTTTTAAATTAGACATTGATTATTCAAAACCTAATTTTGTTTCAGGAATGTCGGGTGTTGTTGCTACAACAGCAACTCCATCTATGTATACTGACGGAGATACAGTTAGTTTTAATGTAGCAGAAAAAACTGAATTTCCTATTAGAGTTAGATTTTTAGGGGTTAATACACCAGAATCAACTGGTGCAATTCAACCTTGGGGAATTAAAGCAAGCCATTTTACAAAATCTAAGTTAAGAGCTGCTAGTGAAGTTGTTTTAGTCAATGATATTACTCAATATGGTAAGCACGATAACACAAGCAGTCAAAGATCACTTGCTTTTGTATGGTATAGAACTAGCGAGAGTGAAGATTTTAGATGTTTAAATCTCGAACTTGTTGAACAAGGTTATTCGACAAACCAATTAGCACAATATTCACAAAATCTTCCTACTTATTATGATGCCTTTAAACAAGCTGGAGACAATGCTAAAGCCGCTGGTTTAAGAGTAAATGGACAAAATGATTGTGATTTTGATAGTAGCGGTGAAGTTGTTGAGACAACCATTGCTAATGCGAAAGAAAATTTTGATACATTAGGTGTTATTGACGATACTGCAAATAGTGGTAAAAAATTAAGAATTACTGCTCAAGTCATTGCAAAGAGCGGCTATAACTTTTATTGTAGAGATCTTTTCCAAGCAGATGATGATATTGTCAAATCATCAATCTATGCTTTCACCCAATATAAATCTATTAGTTTAGAGATTGGTGATGTAATTCAGTTCTATTGTAAAATTACTAAGTATTTTGGCAATTACCAATTAACTGATGTTGAAACTAATACTCAAAACGAAGTATATCCATTTAAGTATATCGCTAGATCAAAAGAAGAATGTGAAGCTTTAGGCTATGATTATAATGTTGAACCATATTTTGTTGAGCCAACTACAATCAAAGAAGAAAGTGACTTAGAACCATACGAAGGTAATCTTTTAAAAATGGTTCTTAAAGTAAGCGATAGAGAAGATTTTTATCGTGTTAGTCAAACTTCCTCGGGTGATACAGTTTACACAATTTATGTAACTTGTAATGGTCTTCCATTAGAAATCAGACTTCAAAATCATTCTTTCTTCTCAAGCGAAAGTACAATTACTTCTGTTTTTGAAGCAGGAAAAACTTATGATGTCACTTGTCTTCTTGACGTATTCCAATACGAGGGAGAAGAAAGAGGATACCAACTTACAATTCCTAGTTTTAAAGCAAGTCAATATAAAGAATATATAAGTGAACATATTGAAAATAATTAAGGAGAAAAACCAATATGAAAAAGAATAAATTTTTAGCTCTCGTATTATCAGCTGGTGTAGTGTTCTCACTCGCTGCATGTGGTGGAGAACAAAATGAAGAACCACCTGCAACCGAAACTTGGACTGATAAACAAATTGTTGATGCTGTAATGAACAGCAGTGCTTTAATTACAAGCAATACTGGAACACCAATGAATCCTGTTGAAGATTATGGTGACACATATTTAAACGATATTCATTCCGACAATGGAGGATACGTTATTGCTTCTAAGTCTTATAACGTTATCAGCGACGTTGGAAATAGTTATACTGTTCCTGTAGCATGGGAAATTACATCTAGTGAAAAAGAAAATTTCTTAACAGTTAAAGAAGATGGTGGTAAAAATTTATATACACCTAACTGGGATTTAACCGAAACTAATGACCAAGTTAAAGTTGTTTTAAAAGGCACAGCAACTTATAACAATACAACTGCAACAAAAAATTATAATTTAACCTTTATTGATGACCAAGTTGTTATCGCTATTGAAGACATGAAAGATGCCACTGATGTTACTGTTCAAGGTTATATTACTGCATTCATTGAAGGCGGATTATATAATGATAAAGAAGAATGGTATCAAGTATTAGTTCAATCTGGGGATTATGCTTTCGCTGTTGCTATGCCATACAAAGATAAATTTGAGGACTATAAAGTAGGTGATGCAGTACAAGTTATTGGAACTACAAAGTTCTATAATGGACAAAGACAAGTTAAAAATAGTGCAACTGTTGAAAAATTAAGTGGAGCAGAAGCAAACGCTATCGTAAAACCAAACACTTTAAAAGTTGATACAGTTGACGATTTCGATACAACAAAACTTTTAAGTTTAGCTTCAATTGAAGGCGCTAAAGTTGTTAAAGTTGAAAAAATTCCTTATAAGGATGATGAATATGGACAAGTTCAAGCTGAATTATTATTAAAAGGTAAAACTTTCTATGTTTATGCTGACCACTATAATAAGGATTATGACGATAAGAAAGCTTTCTATGATAAACTTGTAGAAATTAGAGATTCTAATGGTGCAAAAACTCTTGATATGAGTGGTGTCTTAAATAATTATAGAAGAGCTTGGGTTGGAAGCGGAAATTTAGGCGAAGACGAAGTTATGGCTGGAACACCTGCACTTTATCTTACATCCTCTGAAACTGTTACTGTTTCAGATAAAGCCTATCAAGAGGTTGATGGTATTAATGTTTCTTACAATAACGAAGACTTATTTGTTGGTGAAACTGTTCAACTTGGTGTTACTTTAGCTGGATCTCTTGTAGAAGGCGGCGCTACTTGGACTTCTTCTGATGAAAAGATCGCTACAGTTGATGAAAACGGACTTGTTACTGGTGTTAGTGCTGGTAAGGTAACAATTACTGCAACATCTAAAACAAATGCTGAATTTAGTGCTAGTGTTGAACTTGAATGTAAAGTTCGTGCTGGGCAACCTGAATTTGTAAAAGCTTCAGTCGCTGATGTATTAGCCGATGATGCTGAAGATGGTAAACAAGCTTATGTTGTCAGAGGAAAAGTTGCAGGATTCGGACAAAAGAAAGATAGCTTAAGTGATGACTCAAAAGATGCAGGAGTTTACGGAAATTTATATTTAGAAGATCTTGATGATTCGTCTAAAGTTATTCAAGTTTATGGTTTAAATGCTTCATTTAAAGCTTTAAGTTATGATGCGGCAACCGCAACATATAAATACAGCAATAAGCAAGATTTCCAAAGCAATCCAGATACCGCTGGAATCAAAAAAGGCGACACAATTTCTGTAGTTGCAATTAGAGATGAATATAACGGAAACAAACAAATTTCTGCGATTTTAGCTTCAGCAAGAGATGAAAGAAGAACTGCTCAAGAAGCAACTCTTCAAGAAGTAATTGATAGCACTCCTTTAGGAGAAGATTCAGGTGATACATCTGGGCAATATGTTTTTGAAGTAACAGCTACAATCAAAGGTTGGGGCACAGATGGTAAAGCGACTACTGCAGGAGAGTACGGAAACTTACTTGTTACAGACGGAACAAATGATGTCCCTGTTTACGGAATGACAGCACAAACTGGTAAAATTTCTTACAACTATAACGGTAGTTCAAAATACTCAATTGGAAATCCAAAAGACTTCTTAACAAATGAAGTTACTAAAGCCTTTAAGGTTGGTGATGAAATAACCTTTGAATGTGTTAGAAGCGATTTCAAAGGCACCTTACAAATTGCTGCTGATTCTGCTAGATTAGCAGGGCAAGAACCTGGTGGTGAGGATCCAGAACCAGTTGAACCAATCAACGCACCTTTTAGCTTAGATTTTACTGCCGAAAATGTTTTAGGTAATAAAACAAGTTATAAGGATTCTGAAACTGTTAAATATAATAATGGCGAAGTTTATTTATCTAACGGTTGTTATAATAAAGGAGATGGCTGGGTATCTTTAACTATAGGTTCAAAGGACGAGAAGAATTTTACTGGTTTAGTAAAAGATGAAGTTGCTAAAGCTATTGATAGTACAGTTACAGCCGATACAAATGAAATTACTTATAACGGAGAAACAGCATACATTTCTTCAGTTGATTTCAATTTTGACGTATTAAACAATAAAGGGTTCTCTTTTAAAATCATTGATGGAAAAGATTTTAACGATAAAAAGAATTTTGTTAAAGCTTTCATATTAGAGTCAACTGATAATAGCCAAACCTGGAAAATAGCACAAGAAATCGACGGAACTTCTAATACAGTTACTTATAACAAAGATGAAGCATCAAAAACACGCTATTCTATCGTTTATTTGACAAGCAGTAAACAAGGTCGTTTACCAATTGGCCAAGTCAATTGGCTTGCTTAATTAAGTTTAATTAAATTTTATCTCTTAAAGGGGGCTTTGCCCCCTTTATTTACAGAAAGGGTTATTATGAAAAAAAGTCTTTTATTATTATCACTGCCTTTAGTTATTGGCACAATATCTCTCTCTGCATGTGGAAATAAAACATATAGTTATAATATTGAATTAGATGGACCTAATGATGGAGCCATTCGTATTGAAGGCACTGAAGAAGGCCAATATGAAGAAGGTTATGAAATCAATATTAAAGCTTTGATTACTCCTGGAAGTGGATTAATTTTTGATGGTTTTTATATTGATGAAAAATTAGTTAGCGGAGCATCCTCATATATTTTTGAACTAACTGCAGATACAACTATTGTTGTTAAATATAGTGAAGATAAAACTGAGGAACCTAATAAACCAGATATTCCTGATAATCCAGACGAACCTGATACACCTATTATTAATCCTGATGATATAGTTACAAATGCTAATTATCAACATACATGGATTAAAGATGATTTTAATCAAAATGGTGGAACAACCGAAAATATCAATGGTTTATCTTGGACTTATGATGCTTTTACTTTTTTAGGTTATGATTCACAAAATGGTAGAGGTGTGCAAGTAGGATCAAGTGGCAAACCACAAAATACACCATGGAAACTTGTAACTTCATTACCTGATGGAGTTTATGTAACAGGTTATTCATTAGAACTTGCTAATGGTAGTGGCGGCGATGCAACATATGAAATATCTTTTGGCAACTATTCTAAAAAAGAAGATTTTTATTTTAAAGAAGCAACTAAAGTTAGTGATAATAACTTAAAAGAAACTGGGAATGAGTTTAGTGTAACTCTAACTGCAAAAGAAAAAGCTATGTATATTAATAGCTTTGAAATTTATTTTTATGTTCCTGATGGAGTAGACTTTAAAGTCACAAAAGATGAAGGCGCAGAAGAACCAACTGATCCGGAAGATCCAGATAATCCATCCACTGGAAGTGAAGATATACCAGCTACTAAATATAAACCTATTACAGTAGATGAATACTACAAAAATATAGATTTTAATCAAACTTCTGCAGAACTTTTTGATGATTTAAATACAAAAGTAAGTACAAATATAACTGCCTATACTTATGGCGAAGCAAGATATATGCTTTTATATACCGATCAAGTTGTAGGCGATCCTAAACATTTATATAGTTTATTTGATGGGGATAAATTAACTTCCGAATGGGATTTTGGTGCTACATGGAACAGGGAACACGTTTGGCCAAAATCAAAACTTGGAGTAAGTGATGTTAATAATAACGACACAAATATAGCAACAGACTTAATGAATTTAAGAGCATCTTGCTTTAATGCTAATTCATCTCATGGAAATAGATACTATGGCAAAACTTCTAGTGAGGATAGTTTCTTCCCTAATATTTCTGGTGGATTAGGTGGTGATGGACATGCTTATACTGGTGATCATAGAGGTGATGTTGCAAGAATTTGTTTCTTCATGGCTTTAAGATATGAAGATAAGATTTCATTAAGTGATACACCAAGCGGAAACTATCAAATGGGATATTTATCAACCTTACTTGAATGGAACAAAGAAGACCCTGTTGATGATTTTGAAATTCAAAGAAACAATCGTATCTATGAATATCAAGGAAATAGAAACCCATTTGTAGATTACTCGGATTTAGCTGATAAACTCTTTTAGACGTAGGAATTTATTAATATGAAAAAATACAAAAAGTTAGGTTTATTATCTTTAATTATTGTTCCTTTTGTTAGCTCTTGTGGCGGACCTGAAATGCCTGATTTAGGCGATAAAGTTGAATCAAGAACTTTAGAAGTTTATGCCTTAAATGATTTTCATGGAGCATTTATGTATGATGAAGAAGCAAAGCAAGCTGGCTTTTCAAAAACTGGTAATTTCTTAATCAACGAAAAGAAAAATAATCCTGAAAACACTGTAATTATTTCAAGTGGAGATATGTTTCAAGGCGGGGCTGAATCAAATATTACTCGTGGTTCAATAATGATTGACGCAATGAATGAAATTGGATTTGATTCAATGACTGTTGGTAATCATGAATTTGATTGGGGTGAAGAAACATTAAAAGAAATGGAAAGCAAAATGGATTTCTCACTTCTTTGTATCAATGCTTATTATGCCGATACTGAAACTAGACCAGATTATTTTTTACCTTCAACTTATATTGAAAGAGAAGGAATCAGAATAGGTATTATTGGAGCAATTTATAGTAATATCGCTTCTTCAATTTTACCAACTATCGCTAGTAAGTATAGTTTTGTAAATCCAATTGATTTAATAAAAGAAGAAGCTCAAAAACTTAGATATACTGACTTTTGTGATGTTGTAATTTTATCAACTCATGATGGACAAAGTAGTGGCTACGCTTCCTTAGTGAATGAAAAAGATTCCTCTGGCAAAAATTATATTGATGCTTTGCTTTTAGGTCATGATCATGAAACACAATCTGGATTTTTAGATGAAGAGAAAAAAGTGCCTTATGTAGAAGGAGCGTGTAATGGCGAACTTTTATCACATGTTTCTTTAAATTTAAAATTAGGTAGTGACAATAGATATTATGTTGAAACTAGCGAAGTTGAAAATATTGATACATTTACCACTTTTAAAGAAAACAGCGCAGAAATCGATGCAATTTATAAAAATTATGCAAACCAAATTGAACCAATTCGAGATGAAGTATTATTTACTTTTGATGAAAAAATAGCAGCGATGGAATTTGGTAAATTCATTGCTAAATCTTTACTTGATTATGTAAATGGATTAAATAAAGGATATACTGTTTCACTTGGAGCAATCAATGCTGGAGAAGGTGTAAGAAGTGATGTTCCAGCTGGTGAATTTACCTATGGGGATTTAATCAAAGTTTATCCTTTTGAAAATACGCTTTGTATTTTAAAAATCAAACCTGAAGATTATATGTTCAGATATTACAGTAACAACTCATTAATTAAAGCAACATATAATAATGAGATGACTCCTGTAGTTAATGAAGATGGATTTGTTTATATTGCAACAATTGATTATATTGCCTATCAAATTGGTTATCCAAAAGAAGAATTATTCTCTTATCCTGAGTTAACTTGTAGAGATATTGTTGCTGAAAACTTAAGAACACTAAGCAAAAATTAAGAAAGCAGTAACTAATATGAAAAGAAAATTTATTTTGCCTTTTGCACTTTTAGGTGCATTACTTGTTTCAAGTTGTAGCGAAACACCTATAAAAGATGATCCACAAGATGAAAACAAAAATCCTACAGAAAGAATGAAAGCTCTTTTTGATGGCGGATTCAAAGAAAATTACTTAGTGGGCGAGGCTTTAACTTACAAAAATTTACGTATCATTGATGCAAGAAATAGTAAAGCTTTAACTGATTATAAAATTTCGCCTGAAGAAGGAACTGTTGTTACAGAACTTGGAGATTTAACAATTACAGTAACAAAAGAAAATTACATTCCTTTAACATTTGAAGTTCACGTTCTTGAAGAGTTGCCTCCTGAAATTGAAGAACCTGAATATATCAATATCGACTTATATTCCATTAATGACTTCCATGGTTCATTTATTGAAAATGGAAGTAATGGCGAAATTGGAATGAGTAAACTTGCTACTTATTTAAAAGACAGAAAAGAACAAGATAGTGTAATTATTTCTGCTGGAGATATGTGGCAAGGTGGAGTTGAATCAAATTTAACTCATGGTGAAATTATAGTTGATGCTATGAATTATATTGGATTTGATTCAATGACAATTGGTAATCATGAATTCGATTGGGGATTTGATGTTTTAGAAGAAAATATCAATAAAATGGATTTTCCAATGTTAGCCGCTAATGCGATTGATTTAAGAACAAATGAAGAATTTCCATATTTTAAACCTTATACAATTGTTGAGAAAAAAGATGTTAAGATTGGAATTATTGGAACAGGTGCTGAAAGCTTACCATCTGATATTACATATAGCGTTTCACAATACTTAAAATTTGAAGATCAAGTTAGTGTTACAAAAGAATATAGTGACTATTTAAAAACAGAAGAAGATTGTGACGTCGTTGTTCTTGTAGCTCATGATGGAGCAAGTTATGGATATGGAGAGGAACCAATCTTTTTCGAAGAATTAACTCAAACAAGTGAAGTCAGTGAAGAAAGATATGTCGATGCTATTTTCTTAGGACACGACCATGATACAAAGAATGGAACAATGAATGGAGTACCTTATGCTGAAGGTGGGTCAAATGGAAAAGGGGTATCTCATATTAGTCTTTCATTAACTAAAGAAAACGATGAATATAATATCGTTAATTCTTTTTCTAATGTTATTAATCCATATATGAGTGGATACTTTAATAAAGAAGATACGTATATCAATTCACTTCTTGAAAAATACAAAGATGAACTAGCTGAAGCTGATAGAGTTATTTGTACTTTCTATACTGACCAAAATAAATACGATATTCTTGAATTAGTTTGTGAAGCAATGATAAGTTATGCAAATGATCCAAAGCATGAAGAGATTTTGCTTGATGATGAAAAAGTAACAGCTGCTTTCCATAATGATGGTGGAGTCAGAGGTAGTGTTGACGCTGGTGAATTTACTTATAGAGATTTAATTAAAGTATTACCATTTGATAACACATATTGCATTGTTAAATTAACTGATGATCAATTTGATACATGGAACAATGGATCAAATCACTTCGTAGGTAATAAAGGCAATACTGAATATAACTATGTTGCAACAATAAATTATTTAGCTGACAATCCAGATTATTCACCAAGTGAAAAAGTGTTTGATACTAAAATTGTTATTCAAGATATCTTTATTGAATATCTTGAAAACAACTATTAACTTTTTGATTAATTATTAAACTTTTTATATTTTTTAACAAAATCCCTTAGATTTGTGCGATAATAGAGCTATCAAAAATAAGGAGAAAAAATAATGGCAAAAAAATTCTTTGATTTACCAAGATTAGTCCAAATAATCTTGCTCATCCTTCCTGTAGTTGGTTGGATCGTTGAACTTGTTATTAGATGGAGTGCAGTTCTTGAAAAGTTTACACTTTTAAATCTTGTTGCTGCTCTTATCTATACCTTCTTAGGTTGGGGTATTATTCTTCAAATCGTTGATATCGTTTGGATTATTCTTTTCAAACACTTATTCCTTACAAAGGCTTAATAATTTTAAACATTTGTATTTAAAACAAAATGCGTTAGCCGAATGCTAACGCATTTTGTTTAGTTTAGTTTAAATGTTTTAAACAATCCTTTTTTCTTTTTACCTTCTATAAGAGGAAGACCATATTGAATGAAAGAATCTTTTATATGATCTTGAGTTTCATTTAAATAATTTAAAGGAAGATATCTAACTTTATTAGCGACTTTACTAATCGAAGTTAAAGAATATTTGGCTTTATATGAATCATTTTTATAAGTTCTATTAATTGTGACTACTTTTTGAGTTTTACCATATATGGCACTTTTTAAAGCGAAACTTCCAACTTTAATAGCTTCTTTAATATCAACTTCAGATGGGATTAAAGAGTTTGCTCTTTGAAGAAGCGATAGTTCAATGTAGCGAGTCTTAAATCCAAGTTTTTGATGGACAAGAGTAGAAAGATAAACACTAACTCCACCAAGTTGAGTATGACCAAAAACATCTTTCATTTCTTGATTAACACCAATTAGTTTATCATTTTTATCTCTGATACCTTCTGACAAGCAAACTAAACAATGTCCTTTCTTTTCATAAATTTCTTTAACTTTATTTAAGAATGTCTCTGTATCAAAAGAAACTTCTGGTACATAGATTAAATCAACTTTAGCTCCGTTCAATTCTGCAAGTTTACTACTAGCAGTGAGCCATCCAGTATCGCGACCCATAATTTCAACGATATTTACACGTCCTTTAAGATAACTTGCATCATCAAAATATATTGAGCTAACGGAGTTAGCGATATATTTTGCTGCGCTTGGATAACCTGGAGTATGATCAAATTCCATTAAATCATTATCAATCGTTTTTGGAATACCAATTGCATATAATTCATAATTTACTTTTTTTGCATAACGAGAAACTTTTAAAATAGTTTCCATGGAATCGTTGCCACCATTGTAGAAAAAATAATGGATGTTATATTTTCTTAAGATTTCGATGATTTTATCAAATTTATCTTTATCAGTTATTTCGTCGTTTAATTTATAACGGTTACTACCAAAAGCAGCACCAGGAGTAGTTAGTAAATCTTTTAATTTACTATCTTTGAAAGAAGTAACATCAATGATGTCTTCTTTTAGTAGTCCTTCAAGACCAAAATGCATGGCATAAATTTTTCCTATTTTATCAGGATGTTTTTTAGCTTCTTTAATTAAACCATACGCTGAGGCATTTATTACACTTGTAGGTCCGCCACTTTGCCCATAAAGCACGTTAAATATCTTTTTTTCTTCCATATCAATTATTTTATCAATATGCTTAGTTACTTTCAAAAATATCTACTAATTATCTACTAAAATTAGTCATTTTTTTGAATTGTTATATTAGTTAATTACAAAGAAAATCATTCTTGATATTATGCATGAAGAAAGATAGGTATGACGATGATTAAAGCAATTAAAAAAAGAGATGGAAGAATAGAAGATTTTAAAAAAGAAAAGATTTCTAAAGCAATCAGTAAAGCTTTTAAATCAATAAATTCAAAAGTTAGTAATGAAGAATTAGACAATATTACAGACAAAGTAGTTAACTCTATAAATGAAGAAATGCCAAGTGTTGAAGAAGTTCAAGACTTAGTTGAAAAAGCTTTGATGGAGCTAAATTATTTTGATTGTGCAAAAAGCTATATTTTATATCGAAACAATCGTAAAGAAAAAAGAGCTAACCGAGATGAAATCGCTTCATTAATAACTTCTTTAGATTTAAGAACAACTTTAAAAGGTATAGAAAAAGATTTTAGTGAAGATGAATATGATTTATCATATTTACTTTCTAAATTTAGAAGCTTTTTATCTAAAGAAATGAGCGAAGAAAGTAAAGTTAAAGCGTTAATTAAAGCTGCAGTTGAACTTACAAGTATTGAAGCTCCTAAATGGGAATTTATTGCTGCTAGACTTTATATTTTTTCTTTTAACAATAAATTACGTTTACTTCTAAAAGAACTTGGAATCACCTCTTTTTACTCAAAGATTCAATATTTAGTTGATAATGAAGTTTATGGTACATATTTACTTGAAAAATATACTAAAGAAGAAATTGATGAATGTGAAAAGATGATTGTTAAATCTCGCGATAAATTAATTAGCTATTCTTCTTTTGAATTAATTTTAAAAAGATACCTTGCTAAAAACCAAAACGGAGTAGTGCTTGAAAGTATTCAAGAGATGTGGCTTACCATTTCAATGCATCTTGCGATGAATGAAAAAGATAAACTATATTGGGTCAAACGTTTCTATGAATCTTTATCTAAACTTGAATTTACTTTAGCAACTCCAACAATGGGCAATGCCCGTAAACCTTTCCATCAATTATCAAGTTGCTTTATTGATACTGTTGATGACTCTTTAGATGGAATTTTTAAATCTATTACTAATTTTGCTACTGTTTCTAAATATGGTGGTGGAATGGGCTTATATTTTGGAAAAGTAAGAGCAAACGGCTCAACTATCAGAGGCTATAAAGGCGCTGCTGGAGGCATTATTCGCTGGATTAGAATTGTAAATGATGTTGCTGTTGCAGTTGATCAACTTGGAGTAAGAGCAGGAGCTGTGGCTTGTTATTTAGATGTATGGCACAAAGATTTACCTGAATTTTTACAAATTAGAACAAATAATGGTGATGATAGAATGAAAGCTCACGATGTTTTTCCTGCAATTTGTTATCCAGACTATTTCTGGCGCCTTGCAAGAGATAACATCAATTCATTATGGTATCTCATGGACCCAAAAGAAGTCTTTGATGTAAAAGGTTATCATATTGAAGATTACTTTGGCAAAGAATGGGAAAATAAATATTTTGAATGCGTAAATGACGAAAGAATTCATAAAAGAGAAATTCCTATTAAAGAAATCATTCGTCTTATTATCAAATCAGCTGTTGAAACAGGAACACCATTTGCTTTTAACCGTGATATAGTTAACGAAACAAACCCAAATAAACATCAAGGGATTATATATTGTTCAAATCTATGCACTGAGATTGCTCAAAATACAAGTGTAATAGGTGAAATCGAAAAAACATCAATTAAATCTAAAGATGGAGACGATATTATTGTTGAAAAATCTAAGTGCAACGATTTTGTTGTTTGTAATCTTGCTTCACTTTGTTTAGGTAATTTTGATGTTGATAATAGCGAATACCTTAAAAACGTTGTTGAAACAGCAATAAGAGCATTAGATAACGTTATTGACATTAATTTATATCCATTAGAATACGCAAAGCTTACAACTCAAAAATATCGTTCAATCGGCTTAGGTGTAAGTGGATATAATCATTTACTTGCTAAAAAGAAAATATATTGGGAAAGCGAAGAACATTTAAATTATGTTGATTCTTTGTTTGAAAATATAAATTACTATGCAATTGAAGCCAGTAAAAATTTAGCAAAAGAAAAAGGTAAATATAGTTTATTTACTGGAAGTGATTGGGATAATGGAAACTATTTTACAAGTCGAAATTATACAAGTGATAGATGGTTTGAGCTTGCTAAAGAAGTTCATGAATACGGAATTAGAAATGGTTATTTACTAGCAGTTGCACCAACTTCATCAACATCAATTATTGCTGGCACAACAGCAGGAGTTGATCCAATCATGAAGACTTTCTTCTATGAAGAAAAGAAGGGCGAAATGATTCCTCGAGTCGCTCCTGAATTAACGCATGACAATATTATGTTTTATAAGCCAGCACATGAAGTTGAACAAATCTGGAGTGTAAGAGCTGCAGGTGTAAGACAAAGACATGTTGACCAAGCTCAAAGTGTAAATCTTTATATCACTCATGATTATTCTATGAGACAAATTTTAGAGCTCTATATTAAAGCCTGGGAGAACGGAGTAAAGACAATTTACTATGTTAGAAGTAAGGCTTTAGAGGTTGAAGAGTGCGAAGGGTGTGCAAATTAACTACTAATTTTGTACTAAAACATCTACTAAATAACTACTAATTATCTACTAAATATATCGAAAGGACTATTATGACAATTAAATTAGATGAATTAATGCCACATAAACAATTATTCAATCCAAACGGCGATATTGAAATAAATAAGAGAAGAATGATTGGTGGAAACACTACCAACTTAAACGATTTTAATAACATGAAATATCCATGGGTTAGTAATCGGTATCGACAAGCAATGAATAACTTTTGGATCCCAGAAGAAATTAATATGAATCAAGATGTTAAAGATTATCGTAAAGCTTTAACACCTGCTGAAAAAAGAGCATATGATAAAATACTTTCTTTTTTAATTTTTCTTGATTCACTTCAAACAGCAAACTTACCAAATATTGGCGAATACATTACAGCAAATGAAGTGAACATGTGTTTAAACATTCAATGTTATCAAGAAACAATTCATTCACAAGCTTATTCTTATATGCTTGATACAATTTGTTCACCATTTGAAAGAAACGAAATTTTATACCAATGGAAAAACGACGCTCATTTATTAAAAAGAAATGAATTTATCGGTAATGCTTATAATTCTTTCTTAGAAGATAAAAGACCATTTAATTTCTTAAAAGTATTAATTGCTAACTATATTCTTGAAGGTATTTATTTCTATAGTGGTTTTATGTTCTTTTATAATCTTGCTAGAAATAACAAAATGAGTGGTTCAGTACAAAATATCAGATACATAAATAGAGATGAAAATACTCATTTATGGTTATTTAGATCAATTATTCTTGAATTAAGAAAAGAAGAACCTGAATTATTCACTAAAGAAAACGAGGAAGTTTTAAAAGGAATGCTTCTTGAAGGTTGTAAGCAAGAAATTGAGTGGGGAATGTATATTATTGGTAATGATATTCCTGGTTTAAACGAACAAATGGTTAAAGATTATATTAAATATTTAGGTAATTTAAGAAGTACATCAATTGGACTTGGCAAATTATTTGAAGGATATGATAGAGAACCTGAAAGTATGAGCTGGGTTTCAAAATATAGCGATGCAAATATGATTAAAACTGATTTTTTTGAAGCAAGAAATACAGCATATGCAAAATCTAGCGTCATTAAAGATGATTTATGATACAAAAAGTTTATAAATTTTTGTGAAAGCTTTTGTTGCATATTATTCGATAAAATACGTAATTTGTTGTTTTTTAGTAGCAAACTAGTAAATTTTAGGTCTTGTCAAAACCTAAAAAATGTTTTATAAATTAGGTACATAGAGATAGTTATCTCGAATTAAAGAACAGCAAAGGAATAATAAGAGGCTGTAAATCAAGAGAATAGGATTCAGTGCCTATTAACGTCATCAATGTTTGGATGATAGAAGTTAAGAGTTGTGTAAAGAAACAACTCTTTTCTTATAGAAAAAAAGCAAAGCATTTTGCTTTGCTTATGATGTTTAAGTTAATTTACTTATTTTATTTTGCCACTCATGACATCTTTTAAAACGGCACAAATAACTTCGATAGATTTATTATCGTATCCATCATTGTTAACGATTAAATCAGCATAATATTGAGATGGTCCAATAATTTCTTCATACATTGGTTGCACAGTAGAGAAGTATTGATTAACGATTGAATCTTGAGATCTTCCTCTTTCATGAATATCTCTATCCATTCTTCTTAATAGTCTTCTTTCTCGACTAGCATTAATAAATATTTTTAAATCACCTAATTCACGTACTTCTTTATTAACTAAAGCCATAATACCTTCAACAATAATTAATTTATTTGGAACAACGTGAACAGTTTTTTCAGCACGATTATGTTCAACATAATCGTAAGTTGGTTTATCAACTGGTTTATCTTCTTTAAGCATTGAAAGTTGTTGTTTCATTAATTTCCAGTCAAATGCTTTAGGATGATCAAAGTTTTGTTTCTTTCTTTCTTCGAGACTGAGACTAGAAAGGTCTTTATAATAATCGTCGATAGAGAAGTGGGTGATATTATCTGTCCCCAGTTTATTGATTACTTGGTCAATTACATAAGTTTTGCCACTAGCGGATCCGCCGCCTACTAATACTATTTTTGCCATTTTTATGTGCCCTTATGATTTTATCACGATTCTTAAATAATTTCATTGTTTATTTTTGTCTTCAAATAATGGCAAAATTTATACTTTTAGTAGATTATTAGTAGTTTATTAGTTGATTTCTTGTATATTTTAAGTAGTTTCAATAATATAACTATTTAAAATTTACTCATTTATCTTTATAATTTTATTGGAGTATGGTTAATTATATGAATTATGAGTTTTAAACTCAGCGAAATGGAGAAGACATTTTATGAAGTATAGAATTTGCGTTGACAGTAGTTCTAATTTACTTAGCAACTACATTGTCGATGATGAAGTCGGATTTAACGTTATCCCTTTGACTATCAGAGTCGGCAATAAGGAATATGTTGATAACGATGGCCTTAACGTTGATGAATTATTGAAAGATGTTGAAAGTTCAAAAGAAGCTTGTTCATCATCTTGTCCATCACCTCAAGATTTCTTAAATCATTTTGAAGATTCAGAATATGTAATTTGTGTAACGATTAGTCAAAAATTAAGTGGTTGTTATAACAGTGCCTGTGTCGCAAAAGATATGAGCGAAAACAAAGATAACATCTTAATTATTGATAGTAAATTAACAGCAGGTGCAATGAGATTGATAGTCGATAAAGCTTATCAATTAATTAAAAGCGGAAAAGAATTTAAAGAAATAACTGAAGAACTTATTAAATATAGAGACTCAATACAACTTTTATTCGTACTTGATAAATTTGACAATTTAGTTAAAAACGGTCGTATGAGTAAGGTTGTTGCTTTTATTGCTCAACTCGCAGCAATTAAGCCACTTTGTTATGGCGATGAAGGCGAAATCAAAATCAAAGAAAAGATCAGAACATTTAAAGGTGTTTTAAAAAGACTTGTTCACAATATTGGAGTGATGTGCCCAAATACAAAAGGTAGAACTTGTGTTATCTCTCACACTCAAAATAAAGAAAACGCCATGTTATTAAAAACATTAATCGAAGAAGAGTATGAATTCGACTCAATTATAGTTGAAGATAATCGTGGTTTATGTGCATTTTACGCATTATCTGGCGGATTACTTGTTAGTTTTTAAACTATTAAAACACTTGTAATTTTGGTATAGTAAAGGGCATGAGAAAGCGCATTACTAGAACTGAAAAGTATAGAGAATATAGAGAAGAAATTAAAAATTCTTCTCTTTCTTTTGAAAAGGGAAATGTGCCTAAAAAAGAAACAAAAACAATTTCTCAAGTAATTAAAGAAACAAAAGAAACTTTAACTACAAAAACGCAACCTCCGGTAAATAAACATTTCTATGATAAAAAAGAAGAAAAGCAACTTGAGAAATCTGTTTATGATATTTATACATCAAAAAGAAGATGGAAAAGATTCTTATATTTTGTCTTCGTTGTAGTTTTAATTACTGGATTAATTTTACTTTTTCTATTTTTAGCTGATAAATTTTTGGGGTTTAATATATGGTAAAGAATTATTCAATCGCAATAGATGGTCCTAGTGCTAGTGGCAAAAGTACCGTTGCAAAATTAATTGCAAAAAAATTAAATTTTACATATATCGATACAGGAGCAATGTATCGTGCTTTTACTTTAGCCGTCATTGAATCAGGACTTGATCCTAAAAATGAAGAAGAAAGTAATTCTTTAATCGGTAAAATATCTATTTCATTTGACGAAAACAATCATATAACTTTGAATGATGTTGATGTTTCAAAAAAGGTCAGAGAAAATGAAGTTGCAAATAATGTGAGCTATATTGCAAGTTATAAAAATATCCGTTTACATCTTGTTGACCTTCAAAGAAAGATTGCTGCTAATAAAAGTGTTGTAATGGATGGAAGAGATATCGGAACCTATGTTTTACCAAATGCTGATTTAAAGATTTATCAAATTGCAACAGCTGAAGAAAGAGCCAATAGAAGATATAAAGAAAATCTTGAAAAAGGTATTGAGACAAGCTTCGAAGATTGCTTGGCAAATATCAATAAAAGAGACTATATCGATTCACATCGTTCATTTTGCCCACTTCATCCAGCTGAAGATAGCGTAGAAGTAAATACTACAAACATGTCTATTGATGAAGTTGTTGAAACAATTGTAAACATAGCTAAAGAAAGAGGAATAGTAAATGAGTAAAAAACTTGTAGCTATTGTCGGTGCGCCAAGTGTTGGAAAATCAACTATTTTTAATCGTATCATTGGCGAAAGAAAATCTATTATTGAATCTCAAAGAGGAGTTACAAGAGATAGAATTTATGCTCATGCTAGTTGGTTAACTAGACATTTTAACGTTGTTGATACTGGCGGAATTGAAGTTGAAAATAGACCTTTTCAAGAACAAATTAGAACTCAAGTTGAAATTGCAATTGATGAAGCTGATATTATTATAGTTGTTGTTGATGGCAAAATTGGTTTAACTGATGACGACCAAATGGTTGCGAGAATGTTATATAAAACAAATAAACCAATTATTTTAGCGGTAAATAAAATTGATGATAGTCACTTAAAAAATAATATCTATGAATTTTATTCACTTGGTTTAGGTGATCCAATTCCTGTTAGTGGTGCTCATGGTGTTGGAATTGGTGATGTTTTAGATAAAATCGTTTCTTATATTCCAGAAAATGAAGAAAACATTGAAGATGAAGACATTAAGTTTTCAATTATTGGACAACCTAATGTTGGTAAATCTAGTTTATGTAATGCAATTTTAAATGAAGATCGTGTTATTGTTTCAAATATTGAAGGAACAACTCGTGATGCAATTGATACTCCATTTAAAAGAAATGATAAAGATTATGTTGTTATTGATACTGCAGGACTTAAAAAGCGTGGCAAAATTTATGAAGCAATTGATAAATTTGCTGCTTTAAGAGCCTTACGTGCAATTGATAATAGTGATATTGCCATACTAGTTATTGATGGACAAAAAGGAATCACTGAACAAGATAAACATGTTGTTGGCTACGCTGTTGAAGCTAAAAAAGCTATCATCATTGTTGTAAATAAATGGGATCTTGTAAAAAAAGATAACAATACACAAGCTGAATTTACTAAAAATATTCGTAAAGAATTTAAATTTTTAGATTATGCACCTGTCATTTATTTGAGTGCTTTAAATAAAACAAAGATTAATGATTTATTTGTCTTGATTGATCAAGTTTATGAATCATATGTTTTCCAAATTAAGACAAGTGTATTAAATGAAATTGTTCAAGAAGCTCAAATGATGAATGAAACACCAGATTTTAATGGTGGTAGAGTTAGAATATATTATGCTCAACAAGTTGCTTCTAAACCTTTAACAATTGCTTTATTTGTTAATGAACCTCAATTTATGCATTTCTCATACATGAGATATATCGAAAATAGAATCAGAGAATCTTTTGAATTAATGGGTTCACCAATCAATCTTGTTTTAAGGAAAAGAAAATGAGCAAAATCTTTACTTTAGGTAGTGGCGCTTGGGGTTTAGCTTTAAGCAATGTTTTAGCCGAAAATGGAAATGATGTATTTGTTTATACTCGTCACGAAGATAGTAAAGAAGAAATAAATTTAAATCACACATCAAAAAGATATCTTTTTGATGTTATCTTAAATGAGAACATAAAAGCAGTTAATGATTTTACCAATTTAAATAAATGTGATTATGTTTTAATTGCTGTTCCTAGTAAAAACATTAAGGATGTAATTGAGTTATTAAATGAAAATTTAGATAAAAAGATTAATTTAATAAATGCAACCAAAGGTCTTGAACCATCAACCAATAAAAGAATTCAAGAATATATTAAGTTAAACTTAAATAAAGATTATTTTAATAATTTAGCTTCAATTTTAGGACCTGGGTTTGCAATTGAAGTTTGCAAACATAATTTAACTTGTTTAAATAGTGTTTCATCGTCTTTAAATTATGCTCGAGAAATTCAAAATTTATTTTCAAATAATTATTTTAGAGTTTATGTGAGTAATGATGTAATTGGTGCTGAATATGGGTCAAGTATTAAAAACGCGATTGCAATTGCAAGTGGCTTAATCAAAGGACTTGGGTTTAATGAAAATACAAAGTCAGCCTTAATCACTCGAGGACTTGCTGAAATGACAAGATTTGGAGTTAAGCTTGGTGCTAAAAAAGATACTTTTTTTGGTTTAACTGGTGTAGGCGATTTAGTCCTTACTTGTAACTCTGAAGAATCTAGAAATTATCGATTTGGATATTTAATTGGTAAAAGTAAGGATGCTCAAAAAGTAATTAAAGAAAACACCATAACGATTGAAGGACTTTATACAATTAAGGTCATTCATGAACTTGCAAAGACTTACAATATTGACACTCCAATTATCAATGCACTCTATGAAATCCTCTATGAAAACAAAAATATTAGTAAGACAGTGCAAAATCTGATGCTTAGACCACTAAAAATAGAAACTTTTGAGTAAAAAATGATAATTTATTCTTAATTTTTTTACTTAAATACTTTATATTAAAGATATAAAAGAAATGTAAACAAAAAATTACATTTCTCAAATAATTTATATGAATTAATTTGTATGTTTAACGACAATTAATTTAACTTGCTTAAGTAAAATTATTTACTTGTTTAGATAAGGAAAGGAAAAATATGAATAAAGCTGATTTAGTTGTAGCTATCTCTGAAGCCTATGGTTCAAGTAAAAAAGACGCAGAAAAATTTATTGACATCTTGTTTGAAGAAATTCAACAATGCTTATCACGTGGCGAAGAAGTCAAAATTTCTGGCTTTGGCGTTTTCCAAGTAAAAAGTAGAAAATCACGTACTGGAACAAGCCCTGTTGGAAACCATGAAAAGATTGTTATTCCAGCAACCAAAACAATTGGTTTTAAACCAAGCAAGAACTTAAAACAATGCGTTAAATAATCAAACTTACGTTTGATAATTTATATTTTCAAAAGTTTCGTTTATAATCATTTTGATGAACGAAATTTTTGATTTTTTAATAAATAAATTTAAAGATCATAATTTTAATCTTTATATGATCGGTTCGACAAGCCGAGATTTTTTGCTAAATAAAGAGATTGATGATTATGATTTTGTAACAGATGCAACACCAGATGAAGTATTAACCTTTTTAGATTGTAATAAGACTTTTAAAAGATTTGGCACCTTATCTTTAAAAATTAATAACAAGCATTGTGACATTGTAACTTTAAGAAAAGAAAGTGAATACTTAGATTTACGTCATCCAAGTAAAATAGAATTTATTAAAGATATTAATGAAGATTATAAAAGACGTGATTTTACCATCAATGCTATTTATATTGATGAAAACTATCAAGTAAAAGAAGTTTCTAAATTAGGTGTCAGTGATTTAAATGATAAAGTCTTGCGATTTATCGGAGATCCAATTAAAAGAATTAAAGAAGATCCTTTAAGAATTTTAAGAGCTAAAAGATTCATTGTTGAATATGGTTTAACTCCTGAAACAGAAACTTTAAAAGCTTTAAAAGAATATAAATATTTAATTTCGAACATAAAAGAAGGCAAACTTCTAGAAGAAAAACGTAAATTTGATAAAATATCAAAAGGTGAAGAATATGAATTTTAACAACGCAAACGCATTAAATTTTTCCTACTTATTAATTGAATTTTATAAAAAAGTTGGATTAAGCGAAGAAGAATTATCGGTTATTTTAGTAATTGATCATTTAATTAGCCAAGGGAACAAAGCTTTTAACTCAGCTTCCTTAGCTTTAAACATGAACTATGATGAAAAAAGGATTGATGATATTTTAGCTAAACTCTATGAAAGAAAATTAATCGATATTGTAATTGAAACAAGTGGTCTTTCAGTTTCAATTGAACCTCTTAAAAAGATTCTTTATCGTAAATTTGAAGAAAGTATTTTTAGTGATGAAGAATTAAAAGAAAATGAAGAAGCAGAAAACTTAAGAGTTGAAACTTATGAAAAACTCGAAAAACTTTTTAACCGTTCATTAACTCCAGTTGAAATTAATCGAATTAGTGATTGGCTAGCCGATTCTTCTAATTTCCCATTTATCAGAGAATCTTTAAAAGAAGCTGAAATTAGAGGATATAATTCTATTAATCAAATTGATAAAGCAATTATTAAACGCATCAGACAAGATGCGATGCAAAATAATGACTAAAGAAGAGAAGTGCATAATCATTCAAAAATATTTTGATGAGATTTTACCAAATCCAAAATGTGAACTTGATTATAATTCAGATTATGGATTGCTTATTGCTGTCATGCTTAGTGCTCAGTGTACTGATAAAAAAGTTAATTTAGTCACTGGACCATTTTTTGCTAAATATAAATCTTTAGAAGAAATAGATAAACTAAGTATTGAAGAAATTGAACAAAATATAAAAAGTTTAGGATTGTATAAAAATAAAGCTAAAAATTTAAAAGGAATTGTACATGAACTTTTGACTCGTTTTGATGGAAAAGTCCCAGAAGATAAAAATGAGCTTATGTCTCTTCCAGGAGTTGGAAATAAAACAGCAAATGTAGTAAGAGTAGAGTTATTTAAAATTCCTGAATTTCCAGTTGATACCCATGTTGAAAGATTATCAAAACGCTTTAAATTAGCTGATAAAAATGATGATGTTTTAACTGTCGAAAATAAACTTAAAAAATGTTTTCCAAAAGAAAATTGGATTAAACTTCATCATCAATTTATTCATTTTGGAAGATATTATTGTAAAGCGATTTCACCAAAGTGTGATGGTTGCAAATTACGCGGGATTTGCACAAAAAACCCTTAAAACTTGAATATTTTTTCTAAAACTTCTAAATAATCAAGAGGTGGAATTAAGCCTCTTTTTATTTCAAATCCTTTTTCTAGAAAGTAATTTAAAGGTATACTTTTTCTTGCATCTTGATTAATAAATTCTATTAAATCTTTGCCAAGTAAAATGAAATATTTTTCAATATCAGTAAAAGAAACAATTAAAAATGAATAGCCACCATTTTGAGTTACATTTTTAATATGTTCAATTTGATTTTCTTTCAGATTTGCTAAAGGGAAAGAAGTTTTAGAAGTAGTTTCTTTAGCTTCAAAATCTATATATTTTCCTTTGCATAAACCATAATAATCAGTCGTTGATTCTTCTTCAAAATAAGCTTCAGTTATCTTTTTATTAACACATTTAACAACTTTTATAGGTGTTGGTCTTTTATAAATGAGGGCGATTTGATTATCTCGATAATAAGAATTAGTATCGTTAATTTCATGTTCAAGTTCCATTCCACGATTTTGATAATTAACTATTTCATTATTTTCGTTAATTTTAAATTTAAAATGCATTAATTAATTTCCTCGTTAATGAAAGAGTTAAGATCATCAAGACTAACTTCTTTATCTTTGACTAGTTTATTTAAAAGTTTTTTAAGTGGTGGTTCGAGATTTGGATTATTGACTAGAACTTTCAAATATTGATTACGAATTGTATTATGAGACTTCATAAAAGCTTCATAAAGAAACATTAAATTTTTAGCATCGCTTAATGGATCATGAACTGGTTCAACAGGTTTTACATTAAAAATTTTTAAAGCTTTAACAAGTGATAAAGTTTGATTTGTTTCGCTTCTAACAAAATGATTTAAGATCTTAGAAAAGTCTGAATGCTTACGAAAAACCTGCAAAACTAAGTTATTTTCTGACATTTTGTTATTTTTTGCGTCAATATGAAGTAGACGGATATCATAATTTCCATATGTAAAGAAATGAACAAAAGTAGGATCACCGATGTATTTGCTTAAACGGTTGATAGCTTCTTCAAAAGAAATTCCTTCTCTATTTAAAAGTTCGTTATTAATGCCAGTCATCTCTTCAATAAAAGGTGTTATTAAAGTATGGGTATAAACATAGCATTTAAACCCTTTGTCATAACTTTTAATCTGTTTTTTAGAATCTAATTCAGCTTTTACGGCGCCAATTGAAATGATTTCCATTGTTGACTCAGTGGCTTCAAAATCTAGAAAAACAATAGTGTTTGCGTCTTTAACAATTTTACGAATAAATTTCACAACTAAAATTATAAAAATCAGTAAGATAATTTTCAATTTTATTCTATAAAATTTACACAAAAAATGACCATAAAATTGGCTTTTTCTTTAGAAAAATCTTTGAAAATATCTTTATTGACTCATTGAATAAAACTAGGTTTTAACCTATAATTAAATAGTTAGGATTTATATGAAATTACGCCTAAGTTCAAAAGACATTTTAAACAAAAAATTTAAACAATCAGCTAATGGGTATGACCCAGAAGAAGTTGACACTTTTTTGGATAAAATTCTCGAAGATTATCGAAGTATTGACAAAGAAATTGATGGATTAAACGCCGAGATAATTTCTTTAAAAAGAGACAACGAAACATTAAAGGCAAATTTACGTGATAAAGATCAGGCTATCTCTATTCAAAAACGTAAAAATATTGCCCTAATGAGTTCTCGACACTCATCTCTTGATAACTTAGAACTTTTGCAAAAATGTGGAGCTTACGAAAGAAAGCTCTACGAACTTGGAGTTGATCCTAATAAAGTTAAATAATTTTTCAGTCTATGTAACCGCTGCTTATTTATTAAGTAGAGGAAAGTCCTGGCTTGCACAATCTGCGATGATTGTAGTGATTATGCTAGTTGAATCAATAAAACTAGGTACTTTGGAGAAAGTAACGGCGAAAATAGTCTAAAAGCTTCGGCTCATGACGATTTTTCTTAAAGTGCCACAGTGACGAATTTAGAGGAAACTCTAGAGTGAAACGCGGTAAACCCCTTAAGCAAGAAACTCAAATTTTGGTAGAGGAAACCAGTAGAGAGAACTGAATCAAAACTGGTAGGTGAAAACTTAGATAAATGGTTACATATAACAGAACTAGGCTTATGGACTGAATACTCATTCGTGGTTAAAGTATGAAAAAAATTAATTTGCCAACTAAAATTACATTAGCTCGTATTGCTCTTGCGACATTTTTAATCCTTGGAATTGTCATTTTGTATTTACTAGATGAATTTCAAGTTTTTTCAATTGCTGAAGTTGGGAATATCACTCTAAATGATGGTGGAGCAACAATAAATTGGATAATGCTTGTTTTAATGCTTGTCTTCTTTATTGCATCCATGACTGATTTTTTAGACGGATATCTTGCAAGAAAAAATAACGAAGTTACTGATTTAGGAAAATTTTTAGATCCAATAGCCGATAAGATGCTTGTAAATTCGATGATGGTCTTTTTGAGTCTCAATTTTGCAAGCTTGGCTGAGCATCAAAGATTTGCTTTTTTCTTAGTTATTATCATGATTGTTCGTGATTTAGTTGTTGATGGATTACGTTTTATGGTTGCTAAGAAAAATGTTGTAGTTGCTGCAAATATTTTTGGGAAATTAAAAACAGTAGCTCAAATGGTTGCTATTGTTGTCGTATTTTTAAACGGATTTCCATTTTCATATTTTGATTATAATTGGCCAGCTTATTTACATATTAGCGATTGGCTATGTTATATTGCCACATTCTTTAGTGTTTTAAGTGGCATAATTTATGTAAAACAAAACATTAAATACCTATTTAAGGAGGGAGAATAATGAATAGTGCTCAAATGTTAGTCGAAAGATTAACCGAAAAAAACCTTACCATTGGTTCAGTTGAAAGTTTCACTGGTGGACTTTTTGCTAAAACCATCACAGATGTAAGTGGTGCAAGTAAAGCTTTTAAAGGTACTCTTGTTACTTACACAAAAGAGTTAAAAGAAAAATTACTTGGCATTCCTGCTGAATTCATTGAAGAACATGGAGTCGTCAGCTACGAAGTATGTCAACAAATGGCAATCAAAGGTCAAAAAGTTTTAGGTGTTGATATTTGTGTTGCTTTTACTGGAAATGCTGGTCCAGAAGTTGATGAAAGTGGTTCAACAGTTGGTGAAATTTATATGGCTATTGTCTATAAAGGACAAGTTTGGCCAATTCCATTACACTTAGAATTAGGCAGAGAAGAAAACAGAGAATATTCAGTACAAGCAGCAATTAATGCAATTTTAAGCATTATTTAAAAATTTTTTAAATTTTTTCTAAATTGATGCGTTTGTATTAGTGAAAGGAGTTTTTATGTCTGAAAACAAAGTAATTAGTAAAGACGCATTACAAGATGTTCTCACTCAGATAGAGAGAGAATTTGGAAAAGGTTCTGTTGTACGTTTAGGCGACAAGCCAAGTGTTGATGTTGAAGCTATTTCTAGTGGCAGTATCCTTTTAGATAGTTGCTTAGGAATTGGTGGATACCCAAAAGGAAGGATTGTTGAAATATACGGTCCTGAAAGTAGCGGCAAAACAACCCTTGCTTTAACTGCGGTTGCCGAAGTTCAAGCTAAAGGTGGTCTTGCAGCATATATCGATGCTGAAAATAGCATTGATCCTGATTATGCAAAAAATTTAGGAGTCGATATCGACAATTTAATTCTTTCGCAGCCAGATAATGGTGAAGAAGCTTTAGAAATTGTTGAGACTCTAGCCAAAAGTGGAGTTTTTTCTCTCATTATTGTTGATAGCGTTGCGGCCCTTGTTCCACAAGCTGAACTTGAAGGACAGATGATTGATTCAAATGTTGGTCTTCAAGCTAGAATGATGTCCAAAGCGATGAGAAAAATTACGGCAATCTTAAACAAAAACGATTGTACAGTAATTTTTATAAATCAACTTAGAGAAAAAGTTGGAGTAATTTATGGAAGCAATGAAACAACAACCGGGGGAAGAGCTCTCAAATTTTATTCTTCAGTACGTATTGATATTCGTAAATCTGAAGCAATTAAAGAAGGTGCAAATATAATTGGCAATGTTTGTAATATTAAAGTTGTCAAAAATAAAGTTGCTCCACCTTTTAAAAATTGTAAGGTTGATATCATTTACGGATTAGGAATTTCAAAAGAAGGTGAACTTTTAGATATAGCGATTCAAAAAGGAATTGTTAAAAAGGCTGGAAGTTGGTACGAAGTATATGGAGAAAGAATGGGCCAAGGACGAGAGACAGCCAAAGCCTATCTTCGTGAAAACCAAGATATCTTTAAAAAACTTAAAGAAGAAGTTTTAGCTGATCGAAATCAAACCAAAAAAGAACCTGAAGTTGAAATATAGATTAAAGTAAGAATATCTCTTTAAAGAGTTAGATAAATTGTTTGCATAATCCTTTAATAAAAGAAAGGATTAGGGAAATGGATAAGTTTTTAAATGTCTTAGCAGGCGAATTAGGTTTAGAAATCTGGATTATCCTTATTGTAGTCGCTTTAATTATTGGACTACTTGGCGGAGGATTTGGTGTTTATTTCTTAGCAAAAGAGAAAGTTAAAAAAGCTAATTCTAATGCTGAAAAAATTGTTAATGATGCAAATGTAAAAGCTGAAAAGATTCAAAAAAATGCACAAATTGACGCTAAACAAACTGTTTTCGAGATGAAGCAAGAAGCTGAAAAAGATATCAAAGAAAGAAAACAAGAAGTTATTGTTCAAGAAAATAAGCTTTTACAAAGAGAACAATCGATTGATGCTCGTGATCAAGCTTTACTTAAAAAGGAAAATGCTTTGGAGAACAAAGAAAAAAATCTTGATCGACAAATCGAAGATAACAAGAAAAAGGGAGAATTATTAACTGAAAAGATTAATTCAATTCTTTCTGAACTTGAAAAAGTTTCAAATCTTACTGAAAAAGAAGCTAGAGAAGAAATTTATCGTCGAGTCGAAGAAAAAGAAACTCAAAATATTGCTAAATTCATGAAAGAAAAAGAGGATGATGCTGAAAGAAAAGCTGATGACAAATCCCGTGAAATTTTGGCAATGGCAATGGCAAGAAATGCACAAGATGTCACTAATGAAAGAACAGTTACAACTATCTCACTTCCAAGCGATGAAATGAAAGGTCGTATTATCGGTCGTGAAGGTAGAAACATTAAATCATTAGAACAACTTCTTGGTGTTGATATCATTATTGATGATACTCCAGAAGCGTTAACAATTTCTTGTTTCAATCCAATTCGTAGAGAAGTTGCTTCAAGAGTTTTAAATACACTTATTAAAGATGGTCGTATTCAACCTGGAAGAATCGAAGAAGTTGCTAATAAGTGTACTAAAGAAGTTAATGATATGATTAGAAAAGCTGGCGAAGATGCAGTTGCTAAACTTGGTATTTCTAATATGAATAAAGAACTTGTTACCTTAGTTGGCAGATTAAAATATCGTACCAGTTATGGCCAAAACCAATTGACTCATTCAGTTGAAACTGCTCAAATTTGTGGAGCCATGGCTAGTGAACTTGGTTTAAACGTTCAACTTGCTAAGCGTGCTGCTTTACTTCACGACTTAGGTAAAGGATTAGATTATGAAGTAGAAGGAAGTCACGTTGAAATTGGTGCTAGACTTGCTAAAAAATATGGCGAAAATGATTTAGTTGTTAATGCTATTGAATCACACCATGGCGATGTTCCTGCTAAATCAATTATTGCTTATTTAGTTCAAGCCGCTGATACTTTATCAGCTGCAAGACCTGGCGCAAGAAGTGAAACACTTGAAAGCTATATTAAACGTGTTGAACAACTTGAATCAATTTGTAAATCTTATGATGGAGTTCAAAGTTGTTATGCAATGCAATCTGGTAGAGAAGTCCGTGTTATGGTTATTCCAGAAAAAATTAATGATTTACAAGCTTTCAAATTAGCTCATGATATTAAAGAAAGAATCGAAAACGAGATGACTTATCCAGGTCAAATCAAGGTTAATGTCATTAGAGAATATCGTGCTCAAGAGACTGCTAAATAATGAATATATTATTTATTGGTGATATTGTAGGAAAAGTCGGTCGAAAAGCTCTAATTGATAATCTTAATACAATAAAAAAGAAATACGATATTTCTTTTGTTATTGCAAATGGGGAAAATATCTCTCGAGGAAGAGGTATAAATCGCAATCACTATGATTTTTTAGTAAAAAATGGAGTAGATTGCGTAACGCTAGGAAATCATTATAAAGATCGAATTGATATAGAAAGTTATATCGAAAAAACCGATAAATTAATTCGTCCTTTAAATCTTTTGGATGATTTTCCGGGCGAAGGCAGTAAAGTTTTTGATTGTGATGGCGTCTCAATAAGGGTCACTAATTTATTAGGAAGCGCCTTTTCTAATATTCCGGTTAAGGACCCTTATTTAGAGGTTTTAAACATTATTGAAAACGATGAAAGTGATATTCATATTATTGATTTTCATGCCGAATCAACTGGTGAGAAAAAAGCTTTTGCTTATTCTTTAAAAGGTAGTGTTAGTGCAGTTTTAGGAACACATACACATGTCCAAACTCGCGACGCACAAATTCTTAATACTGGAGTTTTATATATCACAGATGTTGGAATGTGCGGTTCTTATAACAGCGTGCTTGGAACAGAAATTAATAGTGTTGTTAATCGCATTGTTAAACATGATGAAAATTCACGTTTTACTTATCTTGATGATGATGATAGACTTTTTTCCGCCGTTATTTTAAAATTTGACGATTTAACATTTAAAGGGGTAGAAATTACACCTTTATACATTATTAATAAGAAAGGTTAGCTATGGGAAGAAATACAATTATTGAATCAATGCCAGATTTAGATAAAGCAAGGACAAGGGTTGGTAAGATTGAAACCGTTAACTTTTCTTATACACCTTCTAAAGAGTTAATTGCTAAATTTGCTCATAAAAAAGTATTTATAAGAACTTATGGATGTCAAGCTAATTATCGCGATGAAGAAACGATTATGGGTTTACTCTCTTTAATTGGTATGGAAAAAACAGACAATCCTGAAGAAACAACAATTGCTATTTTAAATACCTGTGCAGTTAGAGAAAATGCTGAAGATAAAGTTTATGGAGAAATTGGACAATTTAAAAATCTAAAAGCTAAAAATAAAGATTTAATTTTAATGCTTTGTGGTTGTATGGTTGAACAAAAACATATTGTTGAAGATGTTTTAACTAAGTTCCCACATGTTGATATTTTCTTTGGCACACACAATTTAGAAGATATTTTAACTTTGCTTGAAAAGTTTATTAACGATAAAAAGCATTCTCGTCATGTTGATGTTTTATCCAAAGAAGGCAATATTATTGAAAAAATGCCAGTTACTAGAATTGACGACTATAAAGCTTATGTCAATATTTCTTATGGTTGCGATAAATTCTGTACTTATTGTATTGTTCCATATACAAGAGGAAAAGAAAGAAGCCGTAATATAAATGATATTTTAGCCGAATGTAAAGAACTCGTTGATGCTGGCTATAAAGAAATTACTTTACTTGGTCAAAACGTTGACAGTTATGGTAAAGATTTAAAAGATGGGACAACTTTTGCAGGACTTTTAGAAAAAGTAGCTAGTTTAGGTATACCTCGCTTAAGATTTTTAACTTCCTATCCAAGTGATTTTCATGATGATGTAATTGATGTAATTGCTCGTCATGATAACATCATGAAATACATTCATCTTCCTGTTCAAAGTGGAAGTGATGAAACTTTAAGAAGGATGGGTCGAAGATATACTTCAAAACAATATTTAGACCTAGTTGATCGTATTAGAGCTAAAATTCCTAATATTGCATTATCAACTGATATTATTGTTGGCTTTCCAAATGAAACTTATGAAGAGTTTAAAGAAACAATTGCTCTCGCTTTAAAGGCTGATTATACAAGTGCATTTACTTTTATTTATTCTCCAAGAAAAGGCACACCAGCTGCTAAACTTGTTGATAATGTAACATATGATGAAAAAGTAAAACGTTTTAAAGAGTTAGTTGATGCTTTAGAAACAAACTTTAAAAAACACGCTGATGAAATGGTTGGTAAAACTTTTGAAGTTTTAGTCGATGGTGAAAGTAAGAAAAATAAAGATTTACTTTCTGGCTATGCTTATAACATGAAAATAATTCATTTTAAAGGTGATAAATCTTTAGTTGGTAAACTTGTAAAAGTTAAAGTAACCGAATCACATGTTTATTCTTTAATTGGTGAGTTAGTTAATGATTGATCAAGAAACAAAAAACCTTATTGATAGTATTAAAGATGAAATTAAAAAAAACGAGATATATAAAGAATATATTTCGTTAAAGAAGGCACTTTTAGAAAGTGGCTATTTAGAAGATGACGCTAAAAAGATAGTCACTTCTGATTATTTATCTTTATCAACTGAAAAAAGAAAAGAATACGCTAGAATTAAAATGGAAAGTATGGATAATGATCCGCTACTAAACAATTATTTTTTAGCAAAAGAAGATACAGAAGATTTAATAAAGGAAGTTAGTGATTTATTAGATTTATGATTTATGCAATTTTAGGCCCAACATGTTCTGGAAAAAGTGATTTTGCAGAAAAATTATCTTTAAAATATAATGCTCCAATTATAAATTTTGATGCTTTTCAAGTTTATAAAGAACTAAATAAAGGTACTGCAAAACCTAGCGAAGCAGAACTTAATTCTGGTCGATATTTTCTTTATGATTTTGTTTCTATTAAAGAAGATTATAGTGTAAGTCGCTATCAAAAAGAAGCCCGTGAACTTCTTGAAACATTTAAAAATAAAGACATTATCATGGTTGGTGGGACAGGTCTATATTTAAAGGCGTGTTTGTTTGATTATAAATTTTTAGAAGAAGAAAAAATGGATGATGACTTCTTAAAGGATGTTTCTAATGAAGAACTTTATTCTCGTTTATTAGAAATTGATAAAGAGGATGCCCTAAAAATTGGAGTTAACAACCGTAAAAGGCTTTTGAGAGCTCTTTATATCTATAAAACCCATAATAAAAGTAAAAGTGAGTTAAACGAAAACGGTAAAAACACGCTTTTATATCAAAATGTTAAATTTATTGGTTTAGATATTGATAGAGTTTTACTTTATGAAAGAATTGATAAAAGAGTCGATTTAATGTTCGAAAATGGTCTTGAAGAAGAAGCGCGCAATTTATTTAAAAATTATGATAATTCTTTAAGAGGGCTTCAAGCAATTGGCTATAAGGAATTTTTATTATCAAACGATAGTGAAGAAGTCAAAAAGATGATTAAGAATAATACTCATCATTATGCTAAAAGACAAATGACTTTCTTCAAACATCAATTTGATAATGTTGAATGGATTAAGATGAATGGATAATCTCATTGATACAAGAAGTAAACTTTTACTTGGCGATGATTTTGAATTAATCAAAAATTTTAAAATTGTTGTTATAGGACTTGGTGGAGTTGGTTCAATTGTCCCATTATCTTTGGCAAGAAGTGGAGTAAAAGAGTTACTTATAATTGATGGCGACAAAGTTGATGAAACCAATCTTAATCGACAAATGGCTTATTTTAAAAAAGATATAGGATTGTTTAAAAGTGAAGTCTTAAAAGAAAGAATTTTAGATATTACAGATGATGTAAACGTTAACGAAATTCATTCTTTTATTGATGATAAATTTGATTTTAGTGTTTTTGATAAATTTGATTACATTATTGATTGCATAGATGATTTAAACGCAAAAGTTTTGCTTACAAAATACGCAATTGATAAAAACATTCCTTTAATTGTTTCAACAGGAACAGGAAATAGACTTGATCCTTCAAAATTAATGGTGATGAGGCTTGATAAAACAAGTGGTGATCCTTTAGCTAAAAAATTCCGTTATTTATTAAGACATAAAGGTATCGATCTTAAAAAGATTAATGTTGTTGCTTCATTAGAAGAACCTATTGTGAAAGACAAAGTTGTTTCTTCGATGACTTTTGTTCCGAATGCTTGTGGATTATTAATGAGCTCTTTTGTCTTACGTGAGCTCTTAAGGAGATATAAAGATGAAGTTAGATAATATTGGTAAAGTTGCTAAAAAGTTTGGGATTTGCGAGGATTTTCTTGAATATTATGGAAATTACAAAGCAAAAGTTAACTTCAATAAAATTCGGAATGAGGTTAAATACAATGAAGATGGGAA
>CALVLC010000013.1 GCA_944336335.1 uncultured Bacilli bacterium
AACCATTTGAGCCCCATAATTGATTAAAAAATCTAATGATTTCTCTATCAATAGTTGTGACAGCTCCAGAAGAGAAATCGTTTGCTTTTTGTGTTGCAAAAACAACTAACGAATCTAACATTTCGAACTCCTTTTTATTTCTTTTGTGAAAAAATGTTTGTGAAAACTATTGTATCTTATATTTGATACAAAATAAAGGATTTAGAGAATCGAATTGAACAAAATAGCCACCATTTCAAGCTCTAAATTTCAATTTTTGTTTCGTAATAGTTTTAGTCTCTATTAAAATTTTTAATTTTTAAAAGTGGCTAGTTTATCTTCTTATTTTGACATAGGCAAAATATCACTGAAAAAGGTGTTAAATTTTAAAACATAAAGTTATATAATTATCAAAGATTAAGGAGAATTATTTTTTATGTCAGAAGTAAAGAAAACAATGCTTAGTGTTGATGGCAATACTGCTGCTGCCTTAATGAGTTATAACTTCACTGAAGTTGCAGCTATTTTCCCAATTACTCCATCTTCACCAATGGCAAACTATGTTGATATTTACGCCTCCCAAGGTAAGAAGAATTTCTTTAACAGCACAGTTAAAGTTTGTGAAATGCAATCAGAAGCTGGTGCAAGTGGTGCATTACACGGTGCATTAAATGGTGGTGTTTTATCAACAACATATACTGCAAGCCAAGGTTTACTCTTAATGATTCCAAACATCTATAAATGGTGTGGTGAATTATTACCAGCAGTTTTACATGTTAGTGCTAGAAGCTTAGCAACCAGATCACTTTCAATTTTCGGTGATCACCAAGATGTCTACTCAATTAGACAAAGTGGAATCGCAATGATTTGTTCAGATTCTGTTCAAGAAGTTGCTGATCTTGCTTCCGTTGCTCACCTTGTTGCAATTGATGCTGAATATCCAGTCTGTCATTTCTTTGATGGATTTAGAACTTCACACGAAATCCAAAACGTTGAATTTTTAGCTGATGAAGAATGGAAGAAACTTGTTCCATGGGATAAAGTTAAAAAATTCAAAGAAAGAGCTTTAAATCCACACGGACACGCTGTTACAAAGGGCGGCGCTGAAAACGATGATATCTACTTCCAAGGTAGAGAAGCTCAAAATAAACACTTTGATAACGTTCTTCCAGTTGCTGAAAAATACTTCAAGAAAGTTAGTGAATTAACTGGTAGAGAATATGCCCCATTTGTTTATTATGGTGCTCCAGATGCAGAAAAAGTAATCATTGCTATGGGTTCTGTAAATGAAACAGCTTATGAAGTTGTCACTGATTTATGGAAGAACAAAGGTCAAAAGGTTGGTATGATTAGAGTCCACCTCTTTAGACCATTCTCAGCAAAACACTTAGTCGCTTGTATTCCTTCAACTGTTAAAGAACTTGCTGTCTTAGATAGAAGTAAAGAATTAGGTAGTGTTGGAGAAGCTTTATATGAAGATGTCTGCTCCGCATTAGATCTTGAAGGAAGAACCGGAATTAAAGTTATCGGTGGAAGATATGGATTATCCAGTAAAGATACTCAACCAAAGCACATTAAATCTGTCTTTGATTGGATGTTAAGCGGAAAAGAACATCATAATTTCTCAGTTGGTATTAATGATGATGTTACCTTCCTTTCAATTCCTGTTGATGAAGATTACGAAGTTAAACATAACTACACATCCTGCTTATTCTATGGATTAGGTAGTGATGGAACTGTTGGTGCTAATAAATCATCAATTAAGATTATTGGTGATGCTACACATCAATATGCTCAAGCTTACTTTGCTTATGACTCCAGAAAATCTGGTGGTGTTACAAGAAGCCACTTAAGATTCGGTAAAGAACCAATTCACTCCACATATTATGTTGAACATGCTTCATTCATTTCATGTTCACTTGATACATATGTCTTCAGATTTGATATGTTAAAGAACCTCAGTGATGGTGGTACATTCTTACTCAACACTGATATGGATGATGAAACATTAATCAAATCCTTACCAAACAGAGTTAAATGGCAACTTGCTACAAAACATGCAAAATTCTATGTAATTGATGCTAACAAGATTGCTAGTGAAATTGGTATGGGAAGACATACAAATACAATCTTACAAAGCGCATTCTTCTACTTAAATCCACAAATTATGCCTTATGCAGAAGCTAATACATGGATGAAGAAATTAGCTTTAAAGACATATGGTAGAAAAGGACAAGATGTTGTTGAACTTAACTACAGAGCTATCGATAAAGGAACAGAAGGTTTAAGAGAAGTTAAAGTTGACAGTGAATGGGCAAAATTACCATACAATAGAGAAAGAACATTAACAGGTGATGACTACTTCGATAGTTATGTTGATCTTGTTAACAATCTCGATGGTTACGATATCCCAGTCAGCAAATTCACAGAATATGAATTACTCGACGGTACTATGAGAGAAGATGTTACTTTCATGGAACAAAGAGGTATCGCTGATAGAGTCCCAGAATGGAATAAAGATTACTGTATTCAATGTAATACCTGTGCATTTGTCTGTCCACATACAACAATCAGACCATTCTTATTAACAGACGAAGAAATCAAAAATGGTCCAAAAGGACTTGCTGATTCAGTCGTCGATGTTAAACCAGCAAAACCTGGATTAAAGTACATTATCCAAGTTTCACCAAAGAACTGTGTAGGTTGTGGTCTCTGTGTTAAAGAATGTTTAGCAAACGTTGCAGCAAAGAAAGCTGGAAATGATCACTTTGCATTAAAACTTGTTGAAGCTAAATCACAATTCGACAAAGAAGAATATGCACAATACTTATACAAACACACTGAATATAAAGCTGATAAATTCCCAGTTACAACTGTTAAGGGTGCCGCATTCTTAATGCCATATATGGAAGTCAGCGGTGCATGTGCTGGATGTGGTGAAACTCCATATTACAACTTACTCTCTAGATTATTTGGTAAAGACTTAATGATTTCTAACGCAACAGGTTGTTCATCAATCTATTGTGGTTCAACTCCATTAACTCCATTCGTTAATGATAAAGATAAGAATGGTGTTGCTTGGGCTAACTCCTTATTCGAAGACAACGCAGAAAACGGATATGGTATGAGACTTGCAACTGATTATAAACTTGCTAATATCTGCAGAATCTTAAATGCAGCTTTAGAAAGTGAAACAGTTGAAGCTGGACTTAAAGAAACAATTAATAAATATCTTGCTAACATCAAGAATAAAGATGAAGCTAGAAAGATTATTCCTGAACTTGTTAAAGGTGTTGAAGCTTCTAAAGATGAAGCTATCAAAGAAGTCCTTAACTATAAAGAAGACTTACTCGACAAGAGCGTTTGGATTGTCGGTGGTGATGGTTGGGCATATGATATTGGCTACGGCGGACTTGATCATGTCTTAGCTAGTGAAGATGATATCAACGTTATGTGTCTTGATACTGAAGTTTACTCCAACACAGGTGGTCAAGCTTCTAAATCATCACAAACTGGTCAAATTGCTCAATTCACAGCAAGTGGTAAGAAGACAAGTAAAAAGAACCTTGCTTTAATGGCAATGGCTTATGGTAATGTCTATGTTGCTCAAGTTGCTTTAGGTGCTAACATGATGGCTGCAATTAAAGCCTTCAAAGAAGCTGAAAGCTACAACGGACCATCCTTAATCATCTGCTATGCTCCATGTGTTAACCATGGTATTAAAGGTGGAATGGTAAACTCAATCGAAGTTGAAAAAGAAGCAGTCGCTTGTGGCTACTTCACAACATTTAGATATGACCCAAGAAAAGGCGAAGATGCATTACAACTTGATTGCAAAGAACCAGACTTCAGCAAGTTAAGAGAATTCATCATGAAAGAAACAAGATATTCTCAACTTCCAAAGATTAACCCAGCCGAAGCAGAAGCATTATTCGAAAAGAACGAAAAATGTGCTCGTGAAAGATGGGCAAGAATTAAGAAATTTGGTGGTAAATAATATCTAATTTAATTCAAAATTATAGCCACGACTAATGTCGTGGCTTTTTCATATATTGTAAGGGTTTTGCACGGTTTTTATAGAAAATAAAAGGAATTTACAATAAAAAACCTCGAACAAATGTTCGAGGTTAAGAGCCTTTAAAATTGATTTTTATTCAACTTCGATTAATTCATACTCACGAGAACCATAACCAATTTTAGCAGCGGTTTCGATAGTATGAATTCCATGTCTAGTTTCAACTCTTTCAACAAAGTGGTCTCTACCTGGATCTTTGCTATTATAAATTAAATCAATACAAGTTTGATCAATTGCTACTGGATCAGTAGAAGCTAAAATTCCAATATCTTTCATGCAAGGATCTTCAGCTACTGCGCAACAATCACAATCAACTGATAAATTTCTCATAACATTGATGTATAAAATTTTTCCTTCAAAATATCTGATTACACTACCAGCAGCATCAGCCATTGATTCAAGGAAGCTATCTTGTTCAGCATCAAAACCAACCTTTGTATCGCCAGCACCATGAATATAAAGTTTTCCATAGGATGATGCGCATCCAATTGATAATTGCTTTAATGCACCACCAAAACCACCCATTGGATGACCTTTAAAGTGAGAAACAATTAACATTGAATCATATTTATCAAAATCTTTACCGATAAAGTTCTTTTTAATGCGAACACCATTAGGTATATCAAGTTCAATATCAGGACCAGTAGCATCTAATAAATCTAATTTGAAAGCTGTGCTCCAACCATGATTTTCTAAAAGTTTGATGTGCTTTTCTGTGGTGTTTCTTTCTCCATCATAAGCGGTATTACATTCAACAACTGTACCATGAACATATTCGATTATTTCTTTTAAATAATCAGGACGTAAATAGTTTTGGTTGCCTTCTTCTCCAGAGTGAATTTTTACTGCAACATTTCCAACTAATTCTTTGTCTAATAAGTTTAATAGTTTAACAAGACTATGCGAAGATAGATCTTTTGTAAAATATACTTTTGATTTCTCCATAAAATATCCCTCGTATTAATTTAAAAACAAAATTAGATTTCTTTCAAATAAAAAGAGAATTTGTCAATTAAGCTCATAACAAAACAACTTTCTAATTAAAAGAATACAAAAGAAAAATATTTTCTCTATAATTATTAAAGAGGTTAGGAAAATGAAAATTATATCTTTTAATGTAAATGGTATTAGAGCAATTTTAAATAAAGATTTTAAAAAGGATTTTGAAGTTTTAAATGCGGATGTTTTCTCTTTAAATGAGACTAAACTAAATGATGATATTCACAAAGAATTCCCTTTTAAACCTGATGGATATGAAATCTATTTTACTAATTCAACAGTTAAAAAAGGATACAGTGGAGTTGCTGTATTTACTAAAATTCATCCATTAAGTGTTCATTACGGTTTAATCGATAACAAATATGATGATGAAGGTAGAGTAGTTACTTTAGAATTTAATAATTTTTATTATGTTGCTTGTTATGTTCCTAATAGTGGCGATGAACTTAAGAGATTGGACTTTAGAATGACTTTCGAAAAGGACTTAGTGGTGTATTTAAACACATTAAAAGAAAAGAAAGCGGTTGTTTATGCTGGTGATTTAAATGTTGCTCATGAAGAAATCGATCTTAAAAACCCTGATACAAACCATCATAATGCTGGTTTTACTGATGAAGAAAGAGATGCTTTCACTAATTTACTAAATAATGGTTATGTAGATACATTCCGATATTTATACAAGGACACAGTAAAGTATTCTTGGCGGAGTTATCGAATGAGAGCAAGAGAAAGAAATGCAGGTTGGAGAATCGATTATTTCGTTGTTTCTCAAAATATAATTGATAAAGTGAAAGATTCTAAAATCTTAAATGAGATTTATGGAAGTGACCATTGTCCAATTGAATTAGATATTGATTTAGATTAACTATGATTAATGTTATAACAGCTTGCGAAGCACAAGAAAATGATTCTTATACTATAAAGAATTTCACTCCATCGATCGAGTTAATGGAAAGAGCTGGAAAAGCATGTTTTGAGTTGATTAAAGAAAGAATTAGTAAAAACTCAAGTATCTTGATTGTTTGTGGTGGCGGAGGAAATGGTGGTGATGGCTTAGTCATTGCTCGTCACCTTTTAGAAAATAATTTTAAACCATTTGTTTATCTTGCTTCTTCACATTTAAAAGAAGAAACAGAAATTAATTTAAAGCGTTATAAAGGACTTATTATTACTGATTTAGATGATTTCCTTAATAAAAACAGTATAGACGTCATTGTGGATGCAGTTTTTGGTGTTGGATTAAGCACTCCTATTAGACAAAACTACGTTGAACTTATAAATAAATTAAATCTAGTTGATGCTTATAAAGTTAGCATTGATATTAATAGTGGTCTAGACTCAACAAGTGGTTTATCTTTAGGAACATACTACGAAAGTGATTTAACAATTACAATCCAAGATTTTAAAACAGGGTTATTTTTAAATGATGGTAAAGGCTCTTACAGAGATTTGAAAGTAGTTGATATTGGAATTAAACACGCAAAACCTAATAATTTTGTTCATATTTTAGAAAATAGTGATATTAAAGAAATTTTCAAAAAACGTGATGAAAATACTAATAAAGGCTGTTATGGTCGTGTCGCCTTAATTGGCGGTTCAAAACTTACTCCAGGAGCTCTACTTTTATCATACAATGCGCTTGCTAGTTTAAGATGTGGAGTTGGCTATGCTTCGGTTTGTGTCCCTAGTTCTTTGTATGAAATTTATGCATTGAAAAATCCTGAAAATATTTATACTTTGTTCCACGATGAAAACGGTCAAATTCTTTTTGATGAAGAAAGTTTAAAAAAGATCATTAATTATTCTGCAATTCTAGTTGGACCTGGCGTAGGAACTAGTGAAGAAGTTTATAAGATTATTAAATATTTACTTTTGAATTTTAAAGGTAATTTAGTTTTAGATGCCGACGCTTTGAATTCTTTATCTAGATATGGAGTGTCTATTTTAAAAGAGAAAGTTTGCAACTCAGTAATTTTAACTCCTCATATTAAAGAATTTTCTAGGTTATCCAATATTGAAATAGAAGACATTTTAAAGAATTCAGTTGAGCTTTGCGCAAATTTTGCTAAAGAATATGCTGTTATCGTCAATTTAAAAAATAATGTCAGCGTAATTAGTGATGGAGTAAACTCATATTTAAATATCAACGGTAATGCCGGGCTTGCAAAAGGTGGCAGTGGTGATGTTTTAAGTGGAATTACTTTAGGACTTGCAAACAAAAATGACCATATGCTTTTAAGGGCTGCTTCAGCAGCTTATATATTAGGTTTAAGTGCTGATATTGCAGTTAAAAAGATTAATGAATATTCTTTACTTGCAAGAGATGTTATTGAAAACATTTCTGATGCAATAAATTCAATAATTGAAAATAAATAAATTTCTATCTTCTTGTTTTTGTTAGTCTGTTCTTAACAGCTTTTCTGACTTTCTTTTTGTTACGCTTACTTAAGTTCGCGAAAATTATAATCAAAATTATTAAGATTAAGACAATAACAGCACCAGCTATTATTATTTGAAGAGTAGAAAAAGTAATTTCAATATGAATTGTATTTGATGAAACGAAAGTTCCGCTTTCAGTTTCTGCCATCGCAAAGAAATCTTTGTTCCCAAACGCTAGTAAAGTGTCGCCATCTTTAATTTCATTATTATTTAAATAATATTTAACTGAAACAGGTTGAATTTCTTTATCTTCTTCTGTTAGAGTCGTTGTTAAGCCTTTAGAAGAAAAGTTGTCTAAGAAATTGTAGGAAGTTTTAAATTCGCTAGTGGCTTCAATTTTAAAAGAATATGCGCTGCCATTAAGATTTGAAAATTTGATTCCATCAGAATTTTCTGGGTCAAAACAAGCGTTTGCCCACTCCGGATAATCAACAAATGGGTTTCTGTTCCCTTGAACATTTTTATAGATTAGGTCATTTCGTGTAATTTCATATTTAGAAACAGGATCTTCAATGTTCCATTTTAATAGATCATCTAATTCTCCATAAGCTACAGGATTATCTTTAGTTTCGATAGGATCTCTTGTTGTCCCTTTATCGATGCCATTTCCTAAAGTAATAGCAGGGGTTTCGTCTCCATTTCCTAAATCTTCATAGTTGTGATAACGCGCACACATGTAAAAGATTGAACGAGCAATGTCGCCTTTATCTTTATCGATTGGTTCAAAAACTTCCGTTCCATGAGAGCCAAAGCCAAGATAGCCAACAATTTCTCCTGTAATTTTACTTGTAATTTCTTTAGTTTCGTCTGAGTTTTTATCAACAACGTTACCATAAGGATAACTATTATGACCTTGTTGATTTGCTTGGTTATCTCCAGCATGAAGATTATGAGCGTCACAACCTGCGGTCAAATCTTTGTAGCCTTCAATATCATCTTTCATATTAAAGCCAAAAGATTTTGGTAAGATATGCTCTCTATCTAGACCAGCTCCAGAAGCGTTTAAGCAAGTAACAGGACCTCCTGTTAAATCAGGATAGTTTGGATAATATTTGTAATTTTCGTCATTGAAAGAGGATTCGATATAAATTGGAGAATTCAAATAAAGGACGTTAATCCAAATATCGCTAGTTTTGAATTTTCCATTTTTCTCTTGCTCAGTTAATGGTGATAAATCGTAGTTTCTTTCATATAAACTATAACCATACCAAGCTTTAGAGCTTTCTCCTTCAATGTACCCAGTGTTGTAATCTACTTTAATCTGCCCCTCTTTAAGGATATTTTGGAGATTATCTAAAAGCTCGTCTCCTTTTTGCCCTTCAGTTAAAGAAGAATAATATTCATTTATTTCACTTTCTGTAGAGTTAGCATAATCAATGTTATTAGGTGATGGAGAAACATGATTTACAGTTGCGTTTATAAATGAATATGGTACAACAATTGCACTAAGTGTGCTTAAAATTAACCATACACTTGCCATATACATAATTTACAATAAATCTTGTGATTTTGAAACAAAAACTTTGCAAAACTTATATATTTTTTTGAAAGTTGTACTTTTTAATAGGAAAGTTAACCTACATGCAAACTAAATATATCTTTAGATATATTTCATATTTACTTAAAACTCGATTTTAATTAGAATATTAAGCATGTGGGGATTAGTTTAAATTCAGGCTTCGTCAACACGATTGTCCTACCAATCCGGTCCTGAATGAGTCAATTTACGAGACCACCATTAATTTAGGAGGTTTTATGGAAGAAAAAGAAAACGTAGCCACTAGAACGTCTAGTTTAGATAGCGCTACTTTACAAGCTGAAACTCTAAGCATTGAAGATGCTGAAAAGACATTCCAAACAAACTTTAAAACTGGATTAAGTAGCGAAGAAGCCAAAAAAAGACTAGAAAAATATGGTCCTAATAAGCTTCAAGAAAAGAAAAAGAAGACTTGGATCAGAATTTTCTTTGAGCAAATGGCAAATCCAATGATTTATGTTTTGTTTGCTGCAATTCTTGTTACAATCGGCATTTCAATTTATGAAACAGTTTTAGAAGGATTTGATTTCTTCAATGTTGGAGATTGGCCAGACGTTATTATCATTCTTGCTGTTATTGTAATGAATTCCGTTATTGGTACGGTTCAAGAAGTAAAAGCAGAAATTTCTCTTGAAGCATTAAAAAATCTTTCATCCCCAGAAAGCACTGTTTTAAGAGATGGAAAAAGATTTAAAGTTAAATCTAGTGAATTAGTTCCTGGTGATATCGTTGTTTTAGAAGAAGGTGATACAATTGGAGCTGATTTGCGTTTAATTGAAGCTGTTAACTTAAAAGTAAATGAATCATCTTTAACTGGAGAATCAGTTCCGGTCGAAAAAGATTCTTCAATTACTTTCTCAGATACTGTTGCAATCGGTGATAGAGTTAACCTTGCCTTTATGTCTACCCCAGTAACTTATGGTAGAGGTGTTGGTGTTGTTTCATCAACAGGTATGAATACTCAAATTGGTAAAATTGCAAAGGCTTTAGATAGTGAGGAAGAAGTTGAAACTCCACTTCAAAAATCACTTGATAATTTATCAAAGATTTTAGGTTTAATTACTTTAATCGTTGTTATTGCAGTTTTAATTGTTGATATTATTTGGATTTTTGTTGAAGGGCATTCAACTGAAGTCAGTGCTTGGATTGAAGCAGTTTTATCTTCAATTGCCTTAGCTGTTGCTGCAATTCCAGAAGGTCTTGCCGCTGTTGTTACAATTGTTCTTTCAATTGGTGTTCAAAGAATGGTTAAAGTTAACACTGTTGTTAGAAAACTTCCTAGTGTTGAAACATTAGGTGCTGTTAAAGTTGTTTGCTCTGATAAAACAGGAACTTTAACTCAAAATAAGATGACTGTTGTTCAAGCTTATGTCGATGATAAATATTTCATTAGTGAAGACTTCAAAAAAGAAAGTGAAGTTGATGGTTTAAAACTTTTAGCTACAGGTATGTCTTTATGTAGCAACGCAACAGTTGATGAAGGATTATTTGGTGATCCAACTGAAATCGCTCTTGTTGCTTTTGCTAATCAATCCGATTCACATAAATCATTCCTTGAAGGAAAAACTCCAAGAATTGATGAATTACCATTTGATAGTGTTCGTAAAATGATGAGCACTAAGCACCAATTAGAAAATGGCAAAGCAATCATTTATACAAAGGGTGCTTTAGATTCTATCTTAGCCCGCACTGTTAAAATTTTAGAAAATGGTGTCGAAAGAGAAATTACACAAACTGATTTTGATAAAATCAATGCTGCAAATAAATATTTCTCAGATAAAGCATTAAGAGTTTTAGCTCTTGCTTATTCTAATAAAGATATTATTGATGAAAACGATTTAGTTTTTGTTGGTCTTGTCGCAATGATTGACCCAGCAAGACCTGAAGCAAAACCTGCTGTTGCTAAATTTAAAGAAGCTGGAATCACAACTGTTATGATTACTGGTGACCATAAAGACACAGCATTTGCAATCGCAAAAGATTTAGGTATTGTTGAAACAATCGATCAATGTATGCTTGGAAGTGAAGTTGATAAATTAAATGAAACTGAACTTTGTGAAGCTTGCAAGAAAACAAGAGTCTTTGCTCGTGTTTCTCCAGAAAATAAAGTCCAAATTGTTAAAGCTTTTCAAGCTAATGGTAATATTTGTGCGATGACTGGTGATGGTGTTAACGATGCTCCTTCACTTAAAGCTGCTGATATTGGTATTGCTATGGGTATTACTGGAACCGATGTTGCAAAAGGTGCAGCTGATATGGTTCTTACTGATGATAACTTTGCATCAATTGAAAAAGCAGTTGAAGAAGGTAGAGGAATCTACGCAAATATTAAAAAGACAGTTGTCTTCTTATTAAGCAGTAATATCGCTGAAGTTCTTGCAATGTTTATCATTATCTGTCTTGGACTTCCAGCTCCTTTAATTGCTATTCACTTATTATGGGTCAACTTATTAACTGATTCATTACCTGCAATTGCTCTTGGTATGGACCCACGTGATCCTAATATCATGAGAGAACAACCACGTGATCCAAAAGAAGGAATCTTTGCTCGTGGAGGTATGAGAAATACATTACTCTATGGCGCAATTCTTACAATTGGCGTTTTAATTTCTTATTTTAGTTGTGCTTGGCTCCATGATGCATATTCATTTATGGAAATTAAAGAGTTATATGCTAGCGATCCTGATGTTTTACACCAAGCTCAAACAATGGCCTTTACAACTCTTGCCTTCTCTGAATTATTCCATATGGTTGGTATGAGTGATGTTAATAGATCATTTGTTCATGTCTTTAAAGACAAGAACTGGATGATGCTTGTCGCATTCCTTGCTGGTATTGTCTTACAACTCTTCGTTATCGAGACTCCAGGGGTTCAAACATTATTCTCAACAGCAAATCTTGATTGGCAAGAATGGCTCATTACAATTGCCTTCTCATTTGTTCCATTAATTCTTCACGAAGCAATTGTTTTATTCCATTACGTTAGAAGAAAACTTGTTAAGTAAGAAAATTTAAATTTAAATTAAAAAATCTTAGTCTGCGTGACTAAGATTTTTTAATTGCTTTGAATCATATCTTTCAAGTGGATTATTTGCCGTTTTCTTTCTTTGATAAGAAATTTTTCTAATTCATCTTTATTCATTTTATCTTTATAAAAATTTTGAAGAGCGGATAAAGCATACATTGCTGAACCTTCAGCGTGACGAGGAACGTGACAAGTAGCAAGAGTGTGACTTGTTGCTCTTAATATTTGACAGCACGTTTTATCTTCTTTTTCTATTTCTCTAGCAAGTGCCAGAATTTTCCAACAATATTTTCTAGCCTCCCACATTGTAATATTTCCATTCACCCATTCGTTTAATATTTTAAGTGCTGTATCAATTACATTATCTTCAGGATATCTTTCTTATATATAAATAGAACTCGCTTTAAGCAATGTACTGCCCATTTAGCTAATGTCCTTTGGTTAGTTTGACTAAGTAGTTCAATAATTTCTAGATCATGTTTTATTAAAGATTTATTCATATCTATCATAATAATCTTTCTCTTTTACATTATACAAATTTGAAGCAAAGAAAAAGAGACTCCAACATTGAAGTCTCTTTATAAAAGCTTAATTGATGTGATCTAGCACATCATAGTAAGTAACGTAAACATCGATAAGCTTTTCAACACCACTTTCATTTCTGTTTGGTCTTTCGTGTATATCGGAGCTACGTTTACTTACCTTTCTAAATAATTTTGAAAGCATAAGTTTCCTTCCTCCTTTTAATTAATGTCCTATACTTAGGAGTGGTGCCTCCTTTTCTAGAAAAATTAAGTATAAAGCAAATTTGAGATTTGTCAAATTATTTTTTCAGAAAATTTGATCGCCACAAAGAAGGAAACTAAACTAGTGCTGCTAATTAAGAAGATCTATAAATGGACCTTAACAAAATGAATTGCATAGTTTATCCAAGTTTTAATAAGTGGATCAATTTTATCAACATCTTTTTCACTAACAATTTCATTAGCTAAACTTAAACCATGCCATCCATCTGGGAATAAGTGGAATTCACACAAAACACCGAGTTCTGTAAGCTTTTTGACTAAATTAATACTATTTAAACAAGGGACTAATCCATCGTTTTGAGTAGTCCAAACGAATGTTTTTGGGAAAGTAGCAGTCATATTTTTGATAATATCTGTTTCTTCTAAGTGTTCTGGAATGTTTCTTCTTAAGGCTTTTAAGTTAGCATCAAACGGACTATCTTTAGCCGTATAAACAACTGGATAAGATAAAATACAACCATTTACTTTTATAAGTTCTTTGTCTTTCCCAATTAATTTAGCGAATTTTTCACTCTCAGTGTTCATTGAAGTAAAAGCGGCTAAATGACCACCTGCACTAAAACCCATAACAGCAATTTTATCTTCATCAATATTATATTTGTCGGCATTTTCTCTAATATAAGCAAGTGCAGCAAAAGCTTCGATAAATGGATAAGGATATTTAAATTCAATTATTGAATAAGTTAATGTAAAAACTGCAATGTCTTCACTTATTAATTTTAGAGCGATTGGCTCGTTTTCTCTATCGCTAACAAATTCATAGCCACCGCCTGGAAAAACTAAAACACATTTTCTCTTTCTACCTTTTGAAAATTCGTCAAAGTTATCTGGAATATAACTTCTTAAAATCGCATTACTTTTAATCTTCTTATTAAGATCTTTTAACTTTAAAACTTCATGTAACATAATTACCTTCTATGACCTCCTATTTGATTATGTCTTTCTCTAATTGTGGATTCTTTTGTAAGGCTTGATCCACGTAAAGCCTTATTTTTACCATATTTTTTATATATTTCATCAAGTGCTTGGTATAAATTTCTTTCTTTGTCTACAGCTTCAAGGTTTTTAAACAAGGATAGTTGTTCGCTTTTTCTTTCAACTAGGCCACCAAAAGAAATACCAACTTGCCTAATAAATCCTTCTTTTACATTATTATCATACAAATAAACAACTGCGTTATATAAATCACTATTTAAATCGGTTGGATCAACTTTTAATTGGTGGGCAAATGGTGGTTGATTACTAGTAAAAGAATAGCGAATCATTAAAGAAACGCCAGTGGCTTTTAATTCAGTTTGACGAAGTCTGATACAAAGTTCATCAACCATTTCTTTTAAAATTAAGCGAGTTTCTTTCGCTGTGTAATCCCTCATCAATACTTGACCTAAAGAAAGATTTTTATTTATTGGAATGTATTTATCGCGAATATCGCTTTCATCTCGCCCGTTAGCATGTTCATAGATATCTTCGCCTAAAATACCGAATTTTTCGATTAATATTTCTTTAGGGTAGTGCGCAACATCATAAACGGTATATAAACCAAGTTTATTTAACCTTGCTTCAAAGCCTCTTGAAATGCCCCAAACTTCGCTAAGTGGTTTAAGTGGCCAAAGTTTAGTAGGAACATCTTTATATTCCCATACTGCAATATAATCTTTGGCGTTTTTTGCTTCTTTATCATCAGCCATTTTGGCAAGAAACATATTTGGTCCAATTCCACATGTTCCAGTAAGGCCAGTTTGGTCATGAATCTTTTTTAAGATTCTTTTACAAAGTTCAACGGGAGTAGTCTTGTAAAGTTTAAGATAAGGTCCAATATTTAAAAAAGATTCATCAATTGAATAAACATGTAAATCTTCTTTACCAATAAAATCTAAAAAGATGGAAACGATTTCTGCACTCTTTTTAACGTACTTTTCCATTTGAGGCTTAGCGTAAATCATACCTGGAATATTTGTTGGCAAATCTCTTCTTCTAAGTCTTGAGGGGACACCCAAACTCTTTAAATATGGTGAAACACTTAAAACAATAGTGGCACCTTTTCTTTCGGTGTCAGTTACTGCAAGAGGAGTGGCAAAAGGATCTAGTCCTCTTTCTACACACTCAAAAGTTGCATAATATGCTTTAAGATCGATTACGGCTACCCATTTCTCCATATCAATATTTTAATATCTTTGAAAATGAATATTAAGTAAAATGTTAAATTTCAAAAATAATTAAGTTTTGCATTGTTTTTGAATTATTTTCTATTGTTTTTATAAATTGATCCATATCTAATCATTGCACTTTTTATGATTAGTACTTTTTTGTGCATTTATTCAAAAATTTTTATAAATTTAAAAGAAAAAGAAAGAATGACGCACAAAACCTCAGATTTGCTAAATAATCTATTTTAAAATTGTGTTATTTGCTACAATGAATACATGCGGTACGATACATTATATGAAGTTTTGTCAATTATTAATAACATTATTTTATGCATTATAGGTTTACCTTTTGCTCTCCAATTAATTTATATGTTTTTGTTTTGGGTGAAGAAAAAAACATATAAAAAGAGTGACACAAAACATCGCTGCGCGGTGCTTATTTGTGCACGAAATGAGGAAAATGTAATCTACAAAACTGTCAAAGACTTATTAGCAAATCAAGATTATCCAAAAGATTTATTTGACGTTTACGTTGTCGCACATAATTGTACGGACAATACTGCTAAAGAAGCAGAAAGGGCTGGCGCTAAGGTACTGGTTTTAAACGATCCGAACAAAGCTCACCATTTATTAGCATATGCTTTGAACTTTGGCGTTGATCAAATAGTTAAATCTGGTATTGATTATGATTTTTTCATTAGAATAGATGCTGATAATCATTTAAATAAAGAATTTATTTCTCTTATGAATGATGCTTATTCTAGCGGAGTTGAACTTGCTCGTCCTTATGAATCTGCTATCAACATTACACAAAATAACTATACTCAAGCTTGTGGATTATATTATATTTTTGATTCAAGATTTTCTTCTAGAGTGAGAGAAAGATTAGGAATTGATGCGCATTGTCAAGGGCCAGGAATGATGTTTTCTATGGCTATTGCAAAAAAATATGGTTATGACACTGTAACAATTTCTGAAGACACAGAGTTCAATTTTAATCGTTTACTCAATGGCTATAGAGCTCATTATGTAGAAGACGCAGTTGTTTATGAAGATTTGCCTTCAACAATGAAAGATACATATGCAAGAAATAGGCGTTTAGGTAGTGGAAACATGCTTCTTTTAAGAAAATACACTTTAAAATTACTTGGAAAATTCTTTACTACTTTTAGATTTAGTTTTATTGAGCAACTTCTTACTTTTATTTTTATTCCAATTTGTCCAATTTTGTGTATTTGGCTTCCAGCATTTTATATTTATTCAGCAATTCATTTAGGTGTAACTGGTCAGATAGATGCCTTAATTGATATGCTTATTTTAATTGCGGTTATTTTGCTTTGTTTATTTGTTTTTGTAGGTATTTTGCAAGGCGCACTGCTTGTTATATTAGATTATAAAAAGATGGGCGCTAAGAGAAGAAGAGATTTGGTTAAAGGTGTTTTATTATTTCCACTTTTTACAATTGTATACTGTGTGACCATTACAATTGGTGTTTTCTCAAAACCAAAATGGATTCCTGTAAGAAGAAATCCAAAAGCAGTTCAAAAATAAAGCCCATATGCAAAGAGGGTGAATATGGAAGAAATAAGTTTTAAAAATCATTTTAATGACACATTATTTGGAACAAGTTGGGAAATTGAAAATCCTAAAGCAATTGTTTTAATTGTAACTGGAATGGCTGAACATTCTAGACGTTACGATGGTTTTGCTAAATTTTTAAATAGCAATAAATTTTCAGTTTATTGTATTGATCATTATGGTCAAGGTATTGGTAAAAATGGTGAACTTGGCAATCCTGGGAGAGACTATTTCTTTAAAATGCAAGAAACTATTAAAGAATATGTGTTAAAACTTAAAAGCGATACTGGATTAAAGGTTTACCTTTTCTCGCATTCTATGGGGAGTTTTGTTACCCAAGGATTTATTGAAAAATATTCTAGAGTTATTGATAAAGTTGTTTTATGTGGGACAAATGGACCAAATCCATTAGTTAGATTTGGCTATCTATACACTAAAATCTTTATTAATAGTTATAACTATAATAAAACAGCTGGCTTTATTCATACTTTATCAATTGGAGCTTATGAAAATAGTGTAAAAGAAAGAAGAAGTAATAATGACTGGATCTCTTATAATAGAGAAAACGTTGATCAATATGATAAAGATGAATTTAGTGGTTACCGTCCAACTAATGGCTTCTATAAAGAGTTTATGAAAGGTTTAGTTTCTATTCAAAAGAAGAAAAATGTAGCCTCTATATCTAAAAACTTACCTATTTTAATAATTGGTGGCAGTGATGATGCAGTTGGTAATTTTGGGAAAGGTTTAGAAAAACTTGCTTCTTTATATAAAAGATATAATCTCAATGTTAAACTAATAATCTATGAAAATATGAGACATGAGATTCTTAACGAAAAAGATAATTTAAAAGTTTATAACGATATCCTTAATTTCTTTAATCTTTAATTATTATTTACAATTTAAAATAATCGTTTAGAATTATTTTTGTCCTTATTATTTAGTTCTTTTTTTGGGAAGAAAATCAAGAGTATTTTACACTAATTTTCTCTTTATGCAAACGAAAAACAATCATTTTTAATGTGACCATAATATGAAAGTATTTTCTTAAATTTTAATATTTTTTTAACTATGAATTGCTTTCTAAATGTTATTTAATATATGAAATAAATCAATTGGGATTTAGTGTATAAGCGATTATAAATGGCAATCGCGTCTCTACCCTTAAGCCTTATTAAGGACTACACAAATCAAGTATTCGTCTGTAATACTAGTGGAGAATCAACACCGTTTCCTAAAGGATTTATAAGAAAGATTTTTCTTTAATTAGGAGGAATTTAGAATGAAGAAAAATAGACTCATTGCCTTATCCGTTGCTTTATTAGGTACTGTAAGCGTTTTAGCATCATGTGGCAATTCAACATATGAATATGCTCTTGTTACTGATGTTGGCGACATCGATGATGAATCATTCAACCAAACTTCTTGGGAAGCTTTAAAAGATTTTGCAGAAGAAAATAATAAAACTTATCAATACTATAGACCAACTGAAGATTCAACTGCAGCTAGATTAGTTTCAATCGATCAAGCAGTTCAAAGAGGAGCAAAAATTGTTGTTTGCCCTGGTTATTTATTCGAAGATGCTGTTTATGATGCACAATCCAAGTATCCAGAAGTTAAATTCGTTTTAATCGATGGTACACCTCATACAGCTGATTATTCAAAAACTGAAGTTGCTGATAACACAGTTTCAATTATCTACAAAGAAGAAATCTCTGGTTTCTTAGCTGGTTATGCTGCTGTTATGGATGGCAATAAATCAGTTGGATTCTGTGGTGGTATGGCTGTTCCTGCAGTTCAAAGATTCGGTTCAGGATTTGTTCAAGGTGCTGATTATGCAGCTGGAGTTTTAGAACTCGATGATGTTACATGTAGATATTATTATGCAGGCGCTTTCCAAGCTACAGATGACGCTACAGCAAAAATGAAATCATGGTATACATCAGGTGTTGAAACAGTCTTTGCTTCTGGCGGTAAAGTTTATCAATCAGTTGCTGAAGGCTGCAAAGAAAAAGAAGGCGCAACTTGGATTGGTGTTGACGTTGATCAAAGTAGTGTTGACGAAAATGTTTTAACATCAGCTACAAAAGGTTTAAGAGAAGCAGTCTTATCTGCATTAGAAGTTTACAATGAAGGCAGTTGGGATGTTATCGGTGGCGAAAGCTACAACTTAGGTTTGAATGCTGAATTTGGCGACGTTGCTGCTAAAGACTATGTCGGACTTCCTACAAATGAAGATGCTTGGAGATTTGAAAGTTTCACAGCAGAACAATACAACAGTATTTTAGCTGACATTAAATCCGGAAAGGTTACTATTACAAATAGTACAACTGAAGAACCAACTGTCTCTAATATTAAAGTTACATACGAATCACCATTCGCAAGTGCTGAATAATAATATTAAAATATTTTAAAACATAAGGGCAGGCAGTGTATTACCCTGCCGCCCTTTTTTATAAAAAGGCGGTAATTTTATGGACGAAAATTATGTTATAGAAATGGAACATATTTCAAAGTCCTTTCCTGGCATTAAAGCTAATGATGATATTACTCTCTGCTTAAAAAAAGGCGAAATACATGCTCTTTTAGGCGAAAATGGTGCAGGAAAATCAACTTTGATGAGTATTCTGTTTGGCTTTTATCAACCTGATGAAGGTATTATTAAAATTAATGGTGAAGTAGTTGATATTAAAAATCCAAATCAAGCAAATGATTTTGGCATAGGCATGGTTCATCAACATTTTAAGTTAGTTGATGTTTTTACTGTTTTAGAAAATATTATTTTGGGTGTTGAACCAACAAAATATAGATATGTATTAACAAAAAAAGAAGCTCGCGAAAAAATTATTGAGCTCTCAAAAAAATATGGTCTAGAAGTAGATGTTGATGCCAAGATTGAAGATATCACAGTTGGCATGCAACAAAAAACAGAAATTTTAAAAATGTTATATCGTGATAATGATATTCTTATTTTTGATGAACCTACAGCTGTTTTGACCCCGCAAGAAATTGATGAATTACTCATAATTATGAAAAATCTAGCAAAAGAGGGCAAATCTATTCTTTTTATTTCTCACAAGCTCGACGAAATTATGACTATAAGCGACACCTGTTCTGTATTAAGAAAAGGGAAACTAGTTGCTACTAAGAAAATCTGTGAAACCACAAAAGAAGAATTGTCTAAACTCATGGTAGGAAGAGACGTTTCATTTTCAGTTAATAAAAAAGAACAAGAACTTGGTGAAACCGTTCTTAAAGTTAGAAATCTTGTTATGGCTGATAAAGTTCACAAAGGCCATGATATTGTTAATGGGGTATCTTTTGATGTTAAGAAGGGCGAAATTGTTTGTATCGCTGGTATTGATGGAAACGGGCAATCTGAGCTTGTGTATGGAATTACTGGTTTAGATAAAGTAAAAGGTGGAAATATTTTCTTTAAAGATATTGATATAACAAATCTTTCAATTTTTAAAAGAAATAATTTGGGTTTAGCACATATTCCAGAAGATAGACATAAACATGGTTTAGTTTTGGATTATCCATTATCATATAATTCTGTTTTAGAAAATTTCTGGAAACATGACTTTACTAAATTTAAATTTTTATTAGACGAAAAGAAAATAAATGCATATTCCGATAAATTAATTGAAGAATATGATATTAGAAGTGCTGAGGGGCCTAAAACCATAGTTAGAAGTATGTCAGGCGGCAATCAGCAAAAGATTATTGTTGCTAGAGAAATTGATAGAGATCCTGACTTATTAATAGCTGTTCAACCAACTAGAGGCCTTGACGTTGGTGCAATTGAAAATATTCATAAACAAATTGTAAACGAGAGAGATAAAGGTCACGGGGTTTTATTGGTTTCTTTTGAACTTGATGAGGTTTTAGATTTATCAGATAGAATTTTAGTTATGTTTAACGGACAAATCGTTGGTGAATTTAGACCAAAAGAAACAACACCTGAAGAGCTTGGATTATATATGGCTGGCTCAAAACAAAATTATGAATTTAAGGAGGACGAAGTTAATGAATAATTTTAGAAATTTCATTAGTACATTATTATTGAAAACTTCTTCAATTCTTAAATCAAAAGGTGCATTTAAAACCTACTCATCAATTATTTGTATTTTAGTAAGTTTAATTATTGGTCTTATTTTCCTCATATGTATGGATCCAGTAAATGCTTTTCCTGAATTTGGAAATTTGATTACTGGTGGCCTTTCTTTTGGTAGTGTTAATTTTTTCGCAATTTTAGCAAAGACTGCTCCATTGCTTTGCTGTGGATTATCAATTGTTTTTGCAAACAAAACTGGTATGTTTAACATTGGTGTTGCTGGGCAATATACAATTGGTGTTCTTGGAAGTTTGATGTTTGCTCTTCAATTTAAATGTCCATGGTATGTTTGCATCTTAATGTCGATGGTGTTTGGAGCGATTTGGGCTGCAATTCCTGGCTTGCTTAAAGCATTCTGCAACGTTAGTGAAGTTATTTCAGGTATTATGCTTAACTGGATTGCATTGTTTTTTACAAATTATTCTTTTCAAACTTACTTAAATGGTTGTGTTGATTTGAGTCAAGGTTCAAAAACTTATGCAATAGAAAAGGTAAATCAAAGCGCATTAATTCCTGACTGGGGTTTATCTTCGGCAACTGGTGGATACTTTACTATTTCAATTTTTATTGCAATTATCGTTGCGATTTTAGTTTGGTTTATTATGAAAAAAACTACACTTGGCTTTCAATTAAAAGCCAGTGGTTTAAACAAAGACGCAACAAAATACGCAGGAATTAAAGAAAAAAGAAATATTATTATTTCAATGTCTATAAGTGGAGCTTTAGCTGCGCTAGGAGCTTCTCTTTATTATTTATCAGGATTAGAAGAGTGGTCTGTTCAAGCCTCAACAGCCTTACCACAAGTTCCATGGAATGGCATAGTCGTTGCTTTTGTTGGACAGCTTTCTCCTATTGGTACAATCTTTGCTTCAATGTTTACTACTTTGATTTCACATGGTTCAAGATTTATGCTCCAAACAAGCTTCCCTGCGGAAATTGGTGATTTCATTACAGGTTTGATTGTTTATTTAAGTGGTTTAACAAACTTAGCTTTAATTTTAGTGAATAAATATTTAACTAAGAAAAAAGAGAAGCAGTTACAAGACGGGGGTTCTTTACAAACTATCGTCCAAGAAACAAATGGAGATAATAACGAGGGAGAAATCAATTCTGGAGTAACTTCTTCAGACGAAATTATATATTTTAATAATCATGAAAATGAGTCTATTTCTCAAGGTATTTCTCAAGAAGTAAAAAGTAATAGTGTTAGCGAAATAGTACTTGAGGAAAAAACTTCTTCAGACGAAGTTAAAAATTTAAATTGTGAAGAAAAAAATGAGAAAGGAGGTAATTAATAATGGGTGATCAATTCTTACTTTTGCTTTCTTACATGTTAATTTTCGCCGCAGCATTAACGTTTGTTGCTTTGGGCGGTATGTTCTCAGAAAGATCTGGTGTCATTAATATTGGACTTGAAGGTATTATGGTCGTCGGCGGTTTCTGTGGGTTATTAACTTTAAATGGGTTAAGCGCAGCAGGTTGCCCAGGATTCTTGACTGTCGTTATTACGATTTTGGTTGCGATTTTGGCTGGTATGGCCTACTCCATGCTATTAGCGGTTGTTTGTATTCAATTTGGCGCCGATCAAACTTTAACAGGCACAGCCCTAAATTTGCTTGCTACAGCTATTTCATTAATTTTTTCTAAGAAATTAAGTGGTGGTGTCTCAACTTCAATTAATTTCTCTCATGATTTATTTGTTTTTAGAGTTGGCACATCTTTCTCGTTCAATATTTTCTTATTCTTAGCAATCATTGCTTTAGGTATTGCTTTCTTTGTTTTATACAAAACAAGATTTGGCTTAAGACTAAGAGCTTGCGGAGAAAATCCAGCTGCCGCAGATAGCGTTGGTATTAATGTTAAAAAGTATAGGTATTCTGGTGTATTAATTTCTGGTGCTTTAGGTGGGGTTGGTGCCTTAGCTTATATTCTTCCAACAGCTTCTTTCTGGAATTCATCAACAGGTGTTGCTGGTTTTGGTTTCTTAGCTTTAGCAATTATGATATTTGGACAATGGAAGCCAATTAGAATTGGCGTAATATCATTATTATTCTCATTCTTCCTCTCATTATCTTATGTTTATTCAGGAATTTTTGAAGCTATGTTTGGGTTTACACTTACTGCAGAAAATGGCGTAACATCAGAATTATTTAGAATGTTACCATTTATTGCTTCACTTATTCTTCTTGCGTTTACTTCCAAAAAGAGTAAAGCCCCAAAAGCCGAAGGTATACCTTACGACAAGTCTAGTCGATAATAGATTGAATTGTTTTGAAAATATCTTGCCAATAAGGTAAGATATTTTCGCTTATTAAAGGAGTTTAGCATGATTAAGGATATTTTAGTTTTCTCATTAACTTCTAATGTTGCGTTAACCAAAAGTGTTTGTGCTTTACTTGGCATAGAAGCAAGCAAGAGTGAAGTTCATCATTTTGCAGATGGTGAATGTCTTGCTACATCCCTTGCTGATGTTAGAGGTAAAAAAGTTTATATTATTCAATCTACTTGTAAACCAGTTAATGATCGAATCATGGAAACATTGATTTTCATTGATGGTGTTAAAAGAGCAAATTGTCGTGAAGTGACGGTAATTATGCCTTATTATGGCTATGCAAGACAAGATCGTATCGCTCATATTAACGAGCCAATTAGTGCTAAACTTGTAGCAGATTTGTTTACAAATGCTGGTGTTAAAAGAGTTTTAACTGTTGAGCTTCATACTCCACAAATTCAAGGTTTCTTTGGTGTTCCAGTTGATAACCTCTCACCATCATATTTATTTGCAAAATACATTAATAATAAATACGATACATCAAATCCTTCTGTCAAAAACACAATTGCCATTGTTGCTCCAGATCATGGTGCAATGCATAGAGCAAGAGATTTATCAAATTTCATCCCACATACTTCAATTGTTGTTATTGATAAAAGAAGACCAAAACCAAACGTTGCCGAAATTACAAACGTAGTTGGTGATATCGAAGACAAGGTTTGTATTATGGTTGATGATATTATTGATACAGGCGGAACAATTTTAGCAGGTGCAAAGGTCTTAAAAGACAAAGGTGCAAGAGAAGTCGTTATTTGTTGTTCACACGCTTTATTTAATGGCAACGCACTTCAAAAATTTGAAGAATGCGATTACATTAAAGAAGTCATTGTCACTGATACAATTGAGCATCCAGAATTTGCAAACAGCAAACGTATTACTGTAATTTCAATTGCTGAAATGATTGCAGATTGTATTAGATCACATGAATCTCACGAAAAGATCAAAGATCAATACGCAAGATTCCATTAATTGAATTAAATTCAAATTTATTTTAAAATATTAGAGATTTGCAAGGTTTTTGACTTTTGTAAATCTCTTTTTATAACTATTTTATATTTTTATGGCATTAATTTCTTTTTCAAATGTTACAAAATATTATTCCTTAAATTTGATTTTAGACCATGTCACATTTCAAATTAATAAAGGAGAAAAAGTCGCTCTTGTTGGCTCGAACGGAGCTGGAAAAACGACTCTTTTTAAACTTATCTTAAAAGAAGAAGAGCCTACACTTGTTGCTAAAGAAGATAAAGTTGGAGATATCTCAATTTTAAGTGGAACTAAAATTGGCTACCTAAATCAAGATGCAATAAGCGATGTAAATAACACTGTTTATGAAGAATTAGAAATTCCATTTTTACCACTTAAAGAAAAACTAAATAAGTTTAATGAGCTTACTTTAAAATTAAACGAAAAAACTAGTGAAGAAGAACTCACTCGTTATAATGAGCTTTTAGAAGAGTTAACTGAAGAAGGCGCATTTACTATTAAAAATAAAGTTTGTGAATATTTATCACGTTTTAAACTTCCTGAAAGTATGCTTAATGAGAAAATTAAATCATTAAGTGGTGGTGAAAGGATGAAAATTGCCTTTATTAAACTACTTCTTATTGATTATGATCTTCTTTTACTTGACGAACCTACAAACCATCTTGATATTTCAACTATTGAACGGCTTGAAGATTATTTAAAAGATTATCGAGGAACGATTCTTTTTATTTCTCACGATAGATATTTTTTAAATACGTTAGCAACTAAAATTTTAGATTTAGAAAATCATAAAATTGATACTTATAACATGAGTTATGATAATTACTTAAAAGAAAAAGAAATTAAGTATCAAAATCTTCTTGCTCAATATGAAAAAGAGGAAGAAGAGATGGAAAGGCTTAAAAAGTTCATTGAATTTTACATGCCTAAACCAAGATTTGTTGGAAGAGCAAAAGATAGAGTTCATAAACTTGAAAAGCTAGAGGCAAATCATATTGATAAACCAACTAAAGAAAACCGAAATATTAAGTTTAGAATCGATGGAAGTAACCTTAAAAATAAAGGCTTAATCTCTTTTGATAATGTTTCAGCAGGATATGATAGAGCTTTATTTCCGCCATTTTCTTTTACTTTATATGGTAAAGATCGACTCGCAATTATTGGAGATAATGGGATTGGAAAAACTACTTTAGTTAAATCTTTTTTACATGATTTACCTTTAATTTGCGGGGAAATTAAATATTTAAGAGAGTTAAAAATTGGGTATATTAAGCAAAATGATTACGAATTTGTTTCAAAAGACACTTGTTTAGATTATCTTAAAAAGAAATATCCAACAAAACTTGAAAGGGAATTAAGAACTGCATTAGGCAGATTCTTATTTAAAAAAGAAGATGTATTTAAAAATTGTACTCTTTTATCAAATGGAGAAAGAATGCGCTTAGTTTTATGTGATCTTTCTTTATCTGAATATGATGTTTTAATACTTGATGAACCTACTAACCATCTTGACTTAGTAACAAAAGAATGTCTTTTAAGTGCTTTAAAAGAATATAAAGGAGCTATAATTTTCATCTCCCATGACCGTTATTTTATTAATTCTTTAGCTGATTTTGTTTTATATCTTTCTAGAGATAAGAGTGTGGTAAATGAAGGGAGTTACGATGATTTAAAAGTTTTACTTGATGAAAGCGCTGAAAATCAAAGTAAAGAAATCATTCAATCCAAACCGGCAGAAAAGAAAGAACTTGTTTATGATAAACTTGAAAAGAAAGAAAAATTATCAAATAACAAGATTAATGAGCTAAAAGCAAAAGCTAAAGAAATCGAAGAAGAGCTTGAATTTATTGATGAAGAATTATCTAAAGATTTTGAAGATTATATGATAATCGATAAACTCTCAGATAGAAAGAGCGAACTCGAAAGTGAATACTTTAAAATCTTGGAAACGTTAGAAAATAATTGATATTTGCATGGTTTTTGAAAAAATAATTTGTAAAGTATAAAAAAAATGAGGCGGATTCCACCTTGTTTTCAATAGTTATTTAATGTTTAAATTAATTTAATTCCTTTACTTTCAAAGAATTTAACTAACTCATTTTTGTTATGACCAAGGATAATTAATTCGTGATTTCCTAAAGGCGTTTTTAAGATTTTTTCAAGTTCTGGGAAGTGGCAAACAATTTGTGTACGACAGAGTTTATTTTCGTATTGATTGTTTTCAATTGTTCCTTCTTCAACAAAGCACTCAGTTAAAGCAGAATTTAATCTAAATATTGTTGCTTCGCCTTCTTTGACTTCCCCGTGAATTCCAACACCAATTCCTGATTCGTAGTGAGTATCTAAAACAAAAGACTTACAAATATTACATGGAATTGTGCAATGTGCTAATAAAATTTCATTTTTACTAGTGTCAATACGTGAAGGATTACATTGGAAAGTTGATTTATCTAATAATTTTTGTGCAACATACATTCCAAGCATTGATGGAACATCGCCTTCACACGTAGCAATAATTCCTTCATCGTTAAAATGAGATAAAGCCAAACAAGCAGTAGTTTTAAGTGTTCCTAATAAATCAAAGCAGCGAATCGTAAATCCACTTAAATTATATTTTTTGACTAAAACTTTAATAGCATTATAAAGTTTTTCGGCTTTTGAAACTTTTTTTGGATCAAATTTTTTATCTTTGACTGAATCATATAATTCAAATGATTCAATTTTATTATATTCATCAATGAGTTCTTGGATTGGAATATAAACTAAGTTAATATCAAATTTTTCTAATGCGTTATTAGGATCTACTGTTGAAGAAATTAGCCAATCTGATGAGTGACCGATTAAACCTAAGTTTGCGATGGCTTTTCTCTCGACTTTTTTAGGAGCTAATGCTTCAAGTCTAGAACGGATATATTCAGTTGAGCCATGTAAGACTTCACCTTTAAGATTGTGATTTTTTAAGAATGCCAAAATTTCTAAAGATGCAGCCAATGAATTATTGACACCGTAAGCTAATAGATAATATGGTTCTTTAAGTTGCGCGAAGTTCTTAATAAATAAATTTTCACTTCCGCCTGATTGAACTAAGATTAAAACGAGGTCGCTATCTTCATATAATTTTGATGGATCATTTTCAATAGAAATAGATAAATTTTCGTTTTTTAAAGTGCGAATTAATTCACTTGTAGATTCATTTAAAACATTTTGATTGTGAAGATGAGATTGAATTGGATAAATTTTTACTTTCATGACTAGCTCCTTATAAAGAAATTTTATATGTTTGATACGTAATTATCGAATAGAAAAGTGTTGCTAACCAATAAAAACATAAAAAATACTGAATTCAGATACAAAAATACCATATATTTCGTATTTTTCTTTTCTTTAAGAGGTGCATTCTAGGTTATAATTAATATAGATTTAGGAGAATTTCATATGGATTACGAAAAAGAGATAAATAATCTTCTTTCAAGTTATGATTCTTGGTGGGATAAGGGATTTGAAACTCCAACAATGAGCAAAAATCTTTATCCTTATACATCAATTTTTACTCCAATTAAAATTAATAATTGTTTAGTAAAAAATAGAATCGTAATGGCGCCAATGGGCAACATTGATATGGCTGAAGAAACTGGTCGACCTAATCAAATGATGCTCAAATATTTCGAGGCAAGAGCAAGAGGTGGAGTTGGCTTAATTACAACCGGCCTTGTTCCAGTAAGTTATGGGATTGATAAATCGCTTATTGAACTTGGTGATTTGACTTATTTCCCAAGAATTGATCGTTCAAGAACTGTTTATCCAGGTTGGCGTGATTTAGCAATGCTTTGCCATACTCATGATGCAAAAGTTTTTGTTCAACTTACTCCAGGTTTAGGAAGAGTTGGAAATCCTCAATGTTTAATCACACAACATTCTTTCCCTCGTTCAGCATCATTTAATCCTAACTGGTATATGAGCGCTGTTCCTTGTTTAAGACTTTCAGATAGATCACTTAAAAAGATTATCAAAAAAATTGGTCAAGCTAGTGCTGATGCTAAGGCTTGTAATTTGGATGGCGTTTATTTACATGGACATGAAGGTTATTTATTAGAACAAGTTTCAAATAGTGCTTTCAACCATCGTAAGCTTGGAAGATACGCCAATAAAGAAAACTTTGCATGCGATATGGTTAAAGAAATTCGTAAAAGAGTTGGTCCGGATTACCCAATTATGTATAGAATTGATTTAACTTTAGCTTTAAATGCTACTTATAAAGATAAAATGAGAAACGTTAAGCCTCTTAAACGTTTTAGAAAAGAAAGAAGCGTTCATGAAGCTCTTCGCTTTATGGAACATTTAGTTAGAGCTGGTGTTGATATTTTTGACGTCGATATGGGATGCTATGATAACTGGTTCTTACCACATCCACCAAGCAGTATGCCAAGTGGTTGTTTCTTAAAACTTTCTGAATTAGTTAAAGGTTATTTCAAAGAAAAAGGAATCAAAACTAATAAAGGACAAGAGGTCCCAATTGTTGGCGTTGGTAAATTAGGTTATCCGGATTTAGCTGAAGATGCTTTGAGAAAAGAAAAATGCGATATGGTAATGCTTGGAAGACCACTTTTAGCTGATCCTGATTGGACAAATAAAGCGTTTAAAGGTGATGTTTTAGGAATTAGACCTTGTATTGGCTGCCAAGAAGGATGTTTAAATGAATTTGTGGAAGGTGGACATCCTCAATGTGCTGTAAACCCTTTAACTTCATTTGAATTTGAATTCCCTAATGAAGTTACTGAAGCCGAAGTTAAGAAAAATTGTCTTGTAATTGGTGCTGGCCCAAGTGGCGTTATGATGGCAAAAACTTTATTAAGAAGAGGTCACAAAGTTACTCTTGCTGAAAAAGAAAATGTACTTGGCGGACAGCTTAATGAAGCAAGTGTTGCAAAGATTAAATACGAAATGAAAAACTATCTTTCTTTCTTATATAACGAAGTTAATAAGATGAAAGAAAACGAGAACTTTACTTTGTTTCCAGGACAAGAAATTAAAGCTGAAAATGTTAATGATAAATATGATGTAATTGTTGTTGCAACGGGTGCTAAAGAGTTTAAACCAAACATCCCTGGTATCAACAATGCAAATGTATTTTTAGCTGATGAAATTTTCAAAAATCCTGCAAAACTCAAGGATTTTAATAATATTGTTGTCGCTGGCGGTGGTATGGTCGGTTGTGAAATGGCTTATTTCTTACGCTATGAGCAAAACAAAAACGTCACTGTAATTGAGATGGATAAGTACTTTATGAATCATATGTGTACAGCAAATAGATCACATATTATTCATTATCTTGATGAAGGAAAAGTTAAACTTCTTAATATGACAAAACTTTTAGAAATTAAAGATAATTCTATTAAAGTTAGTGTCAATATTTCAAAGAATAAACCTAATCCATATGTTGCTTGGGCTCCAATTCTTCCAGAAAATATCGAAAATCCAATTGATAAGTTAAAACCAATTAAAGATACTTGGAAAGAGGAAGAGATTAAAATGGATGCTCTTGTTGTTGCATTTGGTTCAAGAAGCGAATCGGCTTTATATGATGAACTCGTTAAATTAAATGCTGCAAAAGAGATATATAAAGTTGGTGATGCAATTAAACCAGCTAGAGTTTGGGAAGCGACACGCTCAGCATTTAGAAAAGGAGCAAAGATTTAATATGATCGAATATAAAATGGAATTAAATGACGAATTAAAAGGGATTTTGGAAGGAAAAGAAGGTAAAACAAAGCAAAAAATTCTTGAAACTTTAGTTCTTTTTGGCGATATTTTTGGTGCTAAAAGAATGGTTAAAGTTACTCATAATGAAGGACATCTTGTTACTTCATTTGGTATTCCTTTATTAAAACCTCTTTTTAAAACAATGGATGAAATTAATGCTGAAGGCATTAAAGCAGAAGGTGGATTTACCTGCGATCCTCGCCCCTTAGATTATGCTAACGTTAAATGTAATTTCTTAGAAAAAATCGTTTTTAATAAGATTTTATATGGCAAGCAAAAAGATTATGAAGCTCAACTTAAAAAAGCTGGCTTAACTGATAGTGATTCATTTTCTTGTGCGTCTTATTTAAAAGAATGTGGTAATAGACCAAAAGAAGGCGACATATTAAGCTGGGCTGAAAGTAGTGCTGTAGTATTTGCTAACTCAGTTTTAGGAGCAAGATGCAACCGTAATAGTGGCATGCTTGATTTATTCGGGTCAATTATTGGTTATGTTCCTGAATTTGGTTTACTTCTTGATGAAGGAAGAAAAGCAACTTGGATTATTGAAGTTAAAACAAGCAAAATTCCTGAAGCCCAAATTTTAGGTAGCGCCATTGGTATGAAAGTTATGGAAGAAGTTCCATATGTTTTCGGACTTGATAAATTTTTAGGTAACGAAATTGATGATAAAGTTGAAGCTTATTTAAAAGATTTTGGCGCAGCCAGTGCTTCAAATGGTGCAGTTGGACTTTTCCATATTGATGGATTAACACCAGAAGCTAAAAAATTAAAAGAAAAATTAATTAAAGAAGGCGCCAAAACTTATGTAATTGATGATGCTGAACTTGAAAGAGTTTATAAATCATATCCAATTATGTGGAAAGATAAAGAAGCTAAAGCTAAACTTTGCTTTATTGGATGTCCACATTTAAATTATTATCAATTAAATAAGTGGCATGAAGATATCAAAAAAGCATTACTTGAAAATCATCAAGAAAAAGTTTCTTGTCAATGTGTTTTGAATGCTCCACCAAAAGTATTAAATCGTTTTATTAAAGAAGAAAGTGCTAAATATAAAGAATTATATAATATGGGTGTTACTGTTTCTTCAATATGCCCACTCATGTATACAAATAACCCATTAACCCATGGAAAAGCCATCATTACCAATTCTAATAAATTAAGAACTTATTCAATGGCTCGTTATTTTAAAGATGAAGAAATTTTAGCAATTCTTGCTGGAAAGAAGGTTTATTAAGATGAAAGAATTTAAAGGTAGAGTTATTGCTAAAGGTCATTTTATAGGTGAAGCAGCTGTTACTCATGCAGGTTTCAACACTTTAGCTAGTTTTCAAAAATCAGCTTTAATGAATAAAAAAGAAGTTTATGTGAGTGATCAAAATAACAAAGAATTATTTAATAAAAATATCACTGGCAAAATTCTTTGCTTACCAATGACAATTGGGTCAACAACTGGGGGACTTGTCATTCAAACTGTTTGCGATATGAAAATCAATCCACGTGCATTTCTTTTTAGTGAAGAAATTGATTCTTTAGCCGCTAGTGGTATTGTTCTTGCTAAAGTCTGGCAAAATAGTGATGTTATTTGCATTGATAAACTTGGTAAGGAATTTTTAGATACAGTTAAAACTGGTGACAGGTTAGAAATTAAAGAAGACGGTACAGTTGTAATTCTTTAAAATACTTAATTATTGCGATGTTTTTATGAAGAAGAGCTGGATTTTGGCTCTTCTTTTTGTTTGATTCTTTAACTTTTTAAAAGAATTTTTAAATTGTAAGCGCTATCAAAAAAATTCTTTTAAAAAGTACTTTACTTTTAAAAATTGATAACTAAAATATTAGTACGGAACCGAACTAATTATGGAAAACTATTTTTGTATGTCGATACGTGTTATTGGGAATTATGTTAAAAAATTCCTTAATGAAAAGATAGCTACCTTAGGGCTTACTAGCTTCCAATGTGGCGTCTTAAATTATATTGAACATGCAACTAGAAGCGGTTCAGTCGTTTTTCAAAAAAATCTTGAAGAATTCTTTGTAACTTCTAAAAGTTCAATGAGTGATCTCTTACAATCTTTAGAAAGTAAAGGTTTAATTGTTCGCCTTTCTCCTGAAAATGGTGATTCAAGAAAAAAAGAGATTAGTTTAACTAAAGAAGGAAAAAGACTTTCGACCTTATCGCAAAGATTTTTGGATGAAGTTGAAGAATTTTATCTTTCTAGTCTTGATGAAGATGAAAAAGAATATTTATTTAAGATTTTGGCGAAATTTAATGAAAGGATGGAGAAAAAGATATGAGTGTTGAGGTTAGTGTTGATCCACCAAAATTTAAGTATGGTGAAATGATTCGTAAGTTTGGCACCGCAATTAGAGAGTACAAAAAACCAAGTATCATCGCAGTTATTTTTATCGCTTTAGAAACTCTTTTAGAATGTTTTATTCCTTTTGTTATGGCTAAACTTATCGATACGATGGGTGAATATCAAACAGTTGGCGATTCAAATGGTACGATTTTAAATACTGTCTTAATTTTTGCTGGAATTCTTATTGTTTTAGCGATGTGTTCATTGGTTTGTGGAATTACGGCTGGTAGATTTTCGGCACAAGCAGCAATAGGTTTTTCAACAAACATCAGGAGAGATTTATTTAATAAGATTACTAGTTTTTCTTTTAATAATATTGATAAGTTCAGTGTTTCTTCACTTGTTACTCGTCAAACAACTGATGTTTTCTATATTCAAATGTCCTATATGATGTGCATTAGAATTGCTTTAAGAGCTCCTTTAATGCTTATTTTTTCAATTGTTATGGCAGTTATTCAAACTCCACAAATTAGCTGGGTTTATGCAATTACTGTTCCAATTCTTGCAATTGCTTTAGTTGCGATTATTTGGGTAGTTATGCCAATCTTCATTAAAGTTTTCAAAAAATATGATGCTTTAAATGAATCTATTGAAGAAAATGTTCGTGGAATCAGAGTTGTTAAAACATATGCTCGTGAAGAATACGAAAAAGATAAATTTAAAGAAAGAAGTGCAGATATTAGAGATGGTTTTACTAAAGCTGAAAGAATTATGGCTTTAACAAACCCAGCTATGATGGCTTGCATGTATATCTCAATGGCTTTATTAATCTTTATTGGATCTTGGGCAATTATTAACGGAATTGAACTTAATGAAAAAGGAAAAGCCGTTTTTACTTATATGACTATTGGTCAATTATCTTCTTTAATTACTTATGGTGCTCAAATTCTTTCAAGTTTAATGATGATTTCTATGGTCTTCGTTATGATTTCTATGTCAACTGCTTCTATGCGAAGAGTTTATGAAGTTATGACTGAAGTACCTACAATTAAAAATCCTAAAAATCCACTTAAAGTTGTTGAGGATGGTTCAATTGTCTTTAAAGATGTTAACTTCAAGTATAAAGAAAATGCTAAAAAATACGCTTTAAGTAATATTAATTTAGATATTAAGAGTGGCGAAATGGTTGGTATTGTTGGTGGAACAGGTTCCTCAAAATCAACTTTAGTTAACTTAATTTCAAGATTTTACGATACAACCACTGGTGAAGTTATTATTGGTGGAAAAAATGTTAAAGATTATGATCTTGAAACATTAAGAAATAACGTTTCAATGGTTCTCCAAAAGAATATTTTATTTAGTGGAACTATTAAAGAAAACCTTAAATGGGGTAATAAAGATGCTAGCGATGAAGAAATTGTTGAAGCATGTAAAATTTCTCAAGCTGACCCATTTGTTCAAACCTTCCCTAAAAAATATGATACATATATTGAACAAGGCGGAACAAACGTTAGTGGTGGTCAAAAGCAAAGACTTTGTATCGCTCGTGCAATTTTAAAGAAACCAAAAATCTTAATTCTTGACGACTCAACAAGTGCTGTTGATACAAAAACAGACGCTTTTATTAGAAAAGGTTTAAGAGAAACTTTACCTGATGTTACAAAAATCATTATTGCTCAAAGAGTTTCTTCTGTCCAAGATGCTGATTTAATTATCGTTATGGATAATGGAACTATCAATGGCATTGGAACTCATGAAGAACTCTTAAAGACCAATAAGATTTATAAAGAAATCTACGATATGCAAAACAAGATCGGAGGAGGTGCTCAAAATGCTTAAGAACAAGAACCTTCCACCAATTCTTAGAATTGTTTTCGGTTATATTTCATTACATAAAGTTGCTTTCATTAGTGCTTTAGTATGTGTTTTATTTACAGCTTTTGGTAACATAGCTGCTCCATTAGTTTTGCAAAATGTCACAAATTTAATTACTGAAACAGTAGAACACATCAATCAAACTGGTAATATTGGAGACAAATTACATTTCTGGAATGAAATTGTCTTCAATGGTTGTTTGCTTATTGGATCTTATGTAATTTCGGTTGTTGCTGGACTTACATATTCTCAAATTAATGCTGTTGCTGGTCAAAAATATATGGATGATCTTAGAAGAGCTTTATTTGGTCACATGCAAGATTTACCAGTTAAATATTTTGACCGTAATGATAAAGGCGATATCATGTCGGTTTACTTAAACGATGTTGATACAATTAGACAACTTATCATTAACTCAATTAGTGAAGTTGAATTCTTCATTTGTACCTTCGTTTCAGTCATGACCATGATGATTATGTTTAGCGTTTGGCTTTGCTTAATTACAGTTGCTGCTGGTGTTGCTATGGTTATTGCAACTCGTCATATTGGCGGACACTCTTCAAGAAACTTCCTCATTCAACAAACAAACATTGGTCGACAAGAAGGTTATGTTGAAGAAATGATGAATGGATTAAAAGTCATTAAATCTTTCTGTCATGAAAGAGAAGCAATTGCTGGATATAAGGAAATTACAGAAATATTCCGCAAAACCGGTACTAAAGCTAACAGTTATGCAAATATTTTAATGCCTGTTCTTGGAAATATTGGCAATATCTTATATGTTGTTGTTGCAGTTGTTGGCACTTTATTCTTTATTTATGATGTTCCTAATTTATCAGGAATGGCTGGTTTATCACCATTCTCAATTGCAATTATTGTTTCGTTCCTTCCAATCGTAAGACAATTTACAAACTCTGCAGCTCAAATGGCTAACCAAGTTAATACAATTGCTCTTGCAAATGCTGGTAGTAAACGTATTACAGATCTTCTTGATGAAGAGCCAGAAAAAGATGAAGGTTATGTTACTCTTGTTAGAGGCCGTTACGATTTAAACGGAAATATTGTTGAATGTAGTGAAAAAGAAGCCACATTATGGGCTTGGAAACATCCTCACACAGCAGATGGAAGTGTTACTTATACTTTACTTCAAGGTGATATGAGAATGTTTGATGTTGATTTTGGTTATAACCAAGATAAGATTGTTCTTCATAACATCACACTTTATGCTAAACCTGGTCAAAAAGTTGCTTTCGTTGGTGCAACTGGTGCTGGTAAAACAACAATTACAAACCTATTAAATAGATTTTATGACATTGCTGATGGAAAAATTAGATATGATGGAATCAACATTAATAAGATAAGAAAGAAAGATTTAAGAAGATCTTTAGGTATGGTTTTACAAGATACGAACTTATTTAGTGGAACCATCATGGATAACATTCGTTATGGTAAACTTGATGCAACTGATGAAGAATGTATTGCTGCTGCAAAACTTGCAAATGCCGATAGCTTCATTACACGTTTGCCTCAAGGTTATGATACCTATTTAACTAACGATGGTGGGAACTTATCTCAAGGCCAAAGACAACTTCTTTCAATCGCTAGAGCTGCTGTTGCAAATGCTCCTGTTATGATTCTTGATGAAGCAACTTCATCTATTGATACACGTACAGAAGCTATTGTTACAGCTGGTATGGATAACTTAATGAAAGGCAGAACTGTCTTTGTTATCGCTCATAGACTTTCGACAATTCAAAATAGTGATGTCATCATGGTTTTAGATCATGGCCGAATTATTGAAAGAGGCAGTCATGATGATTTAATCAAACTTAAAGGCGTCTACTATCAACTTTATACAGGTGCATTTGAGTTAGAGTAATCATCAAAAACTAAAATAATTATTAAGAGAGTTTCTTCAATGAAGCTCTCTTTTTTATTATAGAGATGAAAACTCGCTAGGAAGAATGTACACCTATAAGCAAAAACTCCCTTGGAAAAGTGTAATATATAAGTAAAAACTCCATTGGAAAAATGTAATATAAATGTAAAAACTCGCTAGGAAAAGTGTAAAATCTTGTTTAAAACTCCCTTGGAAAAGTGTAATATAATAAAAATTAATTTATTAAAATTTATCTAGGTGACAGAATGCTAAAAAGAAAAATAACTGAAGAATTAATTAAATGGAAAACTAACGATAAAGTTAAGAAGAAAGCTTTGCTCATTAAAGGCCTTAGACAAATAGGTAAAACTTTTATTGTTCGAGATTTCGCTCATAAATATTATAAAAATGAAATTTATATTGATTTTAAGAAGAATACCGAGTTAAAAAAAGTATTTGATGGTGATTTCGATATCGATCGAATTATGATGGATTTATCAGCTAAAATTCCGGGCATTAGATTTAGTCCAAAAGAAACGGTTATTATTTTAGATGAAATTCAAGAATGTGCAAATGCTAGAATGTCTATCAAATATTTTGTAGAAGATGGGCGATATGATGTTATTGCAACTGGATCTTTACTTGGAGTTCGCGGTTATAATAAGAAAAAGGGTAAAGGAGTTCCAACAGGCTCTGAGCACATTATTTACATGAATCCATTAGATTTTGAAGAATTTTTATGGGCTAAAGGTGTGAGTGATGCTGTTATCGATTACTTGAAAGAATGTTTTCAAAAAAGAAAGCCAGTGTCTCAAACTGTTCATGAATCTATGCTTAGATATTTTAAAGAATATATATGTGTTGGTGGTCTGCCAGAAGCTGTTAATGTATTTCTAAATACTGGAAATCTTGACCTTGTATATGAAGAACAACAGGATATTCTTGAGGAATATAAAGACGATTTTGGAAAGCATCTTAACTCAGAGGAAAATGAAGAAATTGATAGAATTTTGTTAGCAAAAATTCTTGAAGTTTTCAATTCTATTCCAAGTCAATTAGCAAAAGAAAATAAAAAATTCCAATACAGCAAAATTAAAAAAAGTGCTCGTGCTTCGGAATATGAGAAGGCCATTCAATGGTTAGTTGATGCAGGTATTGTTTCAAAATGCTTTAATTTGACTAATCTTGATGCACCTTTAGAAGGAAATAAGATTAGTGAATGTTTTAAACTCTATATGAGAGATAGTGGTCTTTTTATTGCCATGCTTGATAAAGGCACGTCTGGTCAAGTTCTTTCTGGTAATTTAGGCATTTATAAAGGTGCAATTTTTGAAAATATAGTTGCTGATTATTTTTCGAAGATGAATAGAAAATTATATTATTTTCAGAAAGAATCAGGTTTAGAAATTGATTTTGTGACTACATATAAAGGAGAAGTAAACCTAGTTGAAGTTAAAGCGAAAACTGGTAATACTAAATCAGCTAATACTATTTTAAGTAATTATTCTTTGTATAAAGTTAAAAAATGTATCAAAATCGGCGAATATAATATTGGAGAAACAGAAGATAAACTTACAATTCCATATTATCTCGTATTTCTTTTAAAAGAATAACTTTAACAATAGAAAAAAAGGGACTTCGTGAGAAAGTCCCTGAATTATTTAAAATCAATGAAAAACTCGATTAAAATTCTTTAATTTTATATACGTCAAAGTCAATGTCTTTGGCTTTTTCTTTAACTTCTTTTTGAGTTAAGAAACCATTGCTTCCACCAGCTTCGCCAATCTTATATGAAGTAAAGACTTCACTAAGTTCGAGAGCTTCAAGACTATCAACATTTCTTAAATAGAAGTGGATAAAGGCACTAAATAAAGCATCACGGCTACCGACTGTATTAACAATTTCTCTTAAAGTAATTGCATCGATATGATAGATTATGTGTTTTTTAGCATCTAAAATCATTGCGCCTTCTCTTCCTTCGCCTAAAACAATAATTTCATTATGATATTTTTCATATATTGAGATAAGGAAGTCTTCGTAATTGATTCTATCTAAGCCTTTCTTAGATAAAAATAAAATGTCGCTACCTGCCATAAAGTCAGCATTATAATCATCATTAATTGTGCCGATAATATGAACGTCAGTGGCGACTTTTTTGCCAAGTTCTTTAGCTTTTTTAAGAAGTGGTCTATTGAAGTTTGAATTGGTTAAAACAACAATATCTGCTTTAGCAAGTTTTTCTTCTTCCTCTTTGCTTACTTCATTACTAATTTCTTGGATTTCTTTAAGATCCATGTAAGTTTTAACATTATTATCTCTGTCAACTAAAGAAACGGAATTTGGTGTAGTTTCTAAAGAATCTTTCATAAGTGAAGTATCGATTTTTAATTTTTTAATTTGATCGATGACAACATCACCTAATAAGTCTTTGCCAACGTGACCCGAGAGAATGACTTCGTTACCACCAAGTGTTTTTAATGCTTTTGCAACATTATAAGCTTGACCAGAAATACCGCTATTCACACCAAAGAATGGGTATTCGATTGGACAATAGAAAATAGGGAATGAGTCAACATCAATGATGGTTTCGAAATTGACAACCCCTGAAACATAAATTATTTTGTTTTTCATTATAGTTTTTGTCTCCTTTAAAGATATTATATTATGAGTTCGAAAAATTAACATCAAAAATTAATCAAGAAGTGATAAAAAAATGAAGTTGCTATATCTTTATATAGAACAAAAATTAAATCAAAATTTTTAATACTTTCGAATTTTTATTTGAAACGTAATATTTCGTAAATATCTAGGTCCTAAATTGGTTTTCTTTCTAATCTAAATTTACGAAATTTTACGTTTTGCAAAGTAAAACGAAAGTAAAATTTACTATATTTTTATCTATTTTGATACTATTGCAGAAGCTTAACTAAAAAAATTTTCGTTTTTATTAAAATTTCGTAAATTTAGGTATTGACAGATATATATGACAATGGTATAAATTAAACAGAAGGAGATATTAGGAACACTTAATATCT
>CALVLC010000014.1 GCA_944336335.1 uncultured Bacilli bacterium
TCCATCAATGCCTCACGTTGCAATTATTGCATCAAGTGAAACTTGTTCAACAAAAGATGTTTTTATTTATGGCTCAATCTTAATGATATTATCTTTAATAATTTCACTTCTTGAATCTTATCCAATATGTTTATTAGTATTTTAGGAGATCAGATTAAAATGGAAAAACTTGTTATGTATCGCAAATCTCTTGATGAGATTGATGAAAAAATCATCAATTTATATGAAAAAAGAATGAATATAGTTAAACTTATTTGTCGCTATAAAGAAGAGCATAATTTTCCTACGCACGATCAAAATAGAGAAAATTCAATGCTTGAAAAGAATCTAAGCAAGATTAAAAACGAAGAATATAAGAAATATTATAAGAGTGTCTTAAATGGCTTTCTTGAAGCAAGTAAAGCTATGCAAGATGATATAAAAAACGGAAAATAGTTGAGATTTGCAAGGTTTTTAAAATATAGAAATAGTTTAATACCATTAAAATTCTACCTAAACCATAATTGATAGCTCACTAAGCAAAACTTAATTTATGTTTTTCCTTTTTTGTATTCATACCTTTTAAAAAGAGAAGCAAAAAGCAGTTTGTTATAAATAGCTTTCTATTGGTTTTAATTTAATTTTGTAGAAATTAAATAACTCTTAAATTTATTTCATTAGCGTTAACTTAAAAACTTGCATAAAAACAAACTCTTAGTAAGTATAAATTCATTAATTCCACTTTTAATTTTAAATAGTAACAACCATGGCAGGACGCACTCCATAGCGAGAGGTTCTTGTGTTGACTCCATCGAAACCGATATATCCGTCGTTTCGGACATACCAAACTTCTCCTCCGCCCAAAGAAACACTTTCAAGAGGTGATCTAAGCCACCAGGAGCAATCGCCATATGTTTCACTTGTCGACGACATACCTTCAACACCTAAAGCTTTTGCATAGTCTGTCGCTTTAGTTATTTTATTTTTATCGAATCCATCAACATCAAAAGAGAATGGATAAGAAACCGCTTCTTTTCTACTCAACAAATAAATTTTATCGTTAGTATTGTCGCAAACATATTTATTTTTTTCACTTAAAGTAGAATCGACACTATTATCTACAAATGTTGTTTTAATCTTATTTCTTTCTTCATCGGTAAAAGCTACATTTAAAAAATCTTCATTTAACCGCTTTCTAATTTCTGACAATTCGTAGTTATTGGTAACTGTTTCTTTTATAAAAGTTTCTGGATCTTCATATATAGACTCATTTCTATTCCAATATTGAGCATCTAAAACTCGATCCGAAACTACGGAATAGCAGGCTGAATCTTGAGATAAAATTCTCCATTCAATTGGCTCAAATCTAAAATAATTAATTCCTACTTCTATTTTAGTTCCATCATCCGCTTTTACCTGTTTTTGTGTTTCCTTACATAAATATTTTTCGGCAATTTTATCTCCGTCAGAATCATATTCAAGAACTGTTCCACTTATTGTGCCGTTTTCTAATGACGATAAATCGGCTTTTAACGTTTCATCACTTACTACAGATTGCGGATAAGAACCAAATTCGATGGTAAAAACCGGTTCTTTCTCATCCCATACTGGATAAATTTCAATATCTGAATAAATTTTCTGTGAAAAGTCAAAACCCCAATGATCAAAGTAATAGGAATGATTTTCATCTGTCGGTTTAGTTGGTTCATTTTCAGGTTCAGAAGTCACTTCACCATGTTTAACATCAAAACTTTCAAATACACTTCCATCAAAGTTCATGAAATCAACATCGTAAGTATCCCACTTAGCAACTAAGTTTAAATCAGCATATATGGGTGTATTTACTGTAATTTGAACATCGTTTGCACTCCAACCCGTAAACCGACCCAAAAATTCTTTACCTTCTTTTACTGGAACAGGAAGAGCTTCACCAATAGCAAGACCTTTTTTAACTTCTATCTGTTTTTCTTCTAGTAATTCTCCCCCGTTTGCATCAAAAGTCACTTTAAATTTGTTGAATTCGCCTTTTATAACAGCATTTATCCACTCTTCTTCAGTACCTTGATACTCTGGGTAAAATTCTTTGTAAATTTCAAAAGCGGATTTTCCATCTTCTCCAGAAGCTCCTTGAGAACCATCAGTGCCATTGGTTATCTCAAATGTAGTGGTTGTCCCATCTGTAAAATAAATTGTATAAGTATCAATATTGCCAATAGAATCAGTTAATTCAATTTTTTCTATGCCGTTGCCTGTTTCACCTTGTGGGCCTTGATCACCAGTGTCGCCTTTATCTCCCTTCTCACCTTGTGGGCCTTGTTCGCCAGTTTCACCTTTATCACCTTTTTCTCCTTGAGGACCTTGTTCACCAGTATCGCCTTTATCACCCTTAGGTCCTTGTTCTCCAGTATCACCTTTATCACCTTGTGGACCTCGTTCGCCAGTATCTCCTTTATCACCTTTAGAACCGCTTGCATTGATACCAGTATCTTCGCCATTAATAATCCAATTACCATTTTCTCCAATAGAAATTGTAGGTGTTATGCCATCTTTTCCTGGTTCACCCTGTATACCTTGAGCGCCATCTTTGCCGTTTGTGACTTTAAAAATTGAGGTTGTATTATCTGTATAAGTGATTGTATAAATATCTACATTTCCCTCAGTTCCAGTTAATGTGATTGATTTAATACCAATCCCATCTTTTCCGTTAACGACTTGTTGCTGACTATTATTATTGTTTTCATTTTGTTGTGGAGTTCCACATCCTGTAAGTAATCCTACTAATGAAAGACCTAATAAAATTCTACTTTTCTTCATTTTGGAAACCCTTCCTTAAAGTTGTCTTTATTTTAACCCCCGCCCCGTCATTTTTAAAGTTTTTTCAAAGTTAATAAGAAATAAAGAAAATAAAATTCATGTATCATTTGTTTAAAAACGCAATAAGAAAATATGTTTTGAAGGATTCTTAAATCTATTTTTAATTAGGTTTATATCTGGTATTTAAAAAGAAACCCTGCAAATCTCACTTATTTTCTATATTTTTCTTCTTCTTAACAATTAATATTACTAACCCTACTCCAAGTAAAATAGCTACTCCTCCTGCAATAACACCAAACAAACCATCTGCTAATTGATTAGGTTCACCTTGCGCCATAAGCAAAGCATTTTGAGTATTAACAATAGCAAATAAAGATAAAGCAAGATTCATT
>CALVLC010000015.1 GCA_944336335.1 uncultured Bacilli bacterium
ATTTGTCTATATAAATCTTCCTTTTGGTCGTGAGAAGAGACACGGGCATAAGCAATAGTTTTTAAGTCATCCTTGGTAACAATAATATTTCTATTAATGTTTCTCAAAGATTCTATTCTATAACGACAAGCTTTCCCTTTTGTCAATTCATCTGGTTTTAATAAACCTTTTTTGTCCCAATTACGAAGCGTTGTTGTTGTAACGCCAAGAATTCTTGCTGCTTCACTTATATTAACTAATTTTCCCATACATATATTATATCATAAATATATAAATATTGTATAGTATTTTATAATTATTTATAAGAATAAATTATCAGTTAACAGCCCATATTGTTAACAAAAAATTCGTTAACAATGTTAGATTGAAATTGAATAGAAATTGTTGAAGCTATTTCATCAGTAATAAAAACCAATGACAAAATCATAAAAAGGTAAACAAGATAAAATTTGTTTTCTTTAAACTTAAATTGTTTTTCTCTTCTTATTAATTCTTTTGCTTCACGGTTTCTAATCTTTTCACTTTTATCAATCGCCACTTCTCTCACCTCCAAATTGAAAATCAAAAACCATAAAGTTTTTTGTCATGTTAAAATCAATATTAAGTTCTTCTTTTAAACATTTTAAAACCATCAAAAAGTTAGCAGAAGTTAAACATTTTCCTAAAAGATTTCTACTCGAAATCAGTTTGTACCAAAAAATATTTAAAACTATTTCATCCGTTGCTAAGGAAGTTAAAGCATGATTCGAGGTAAACGTTGATATACTTTTTTCTCCAATATTTTCACCAAGTAAAGTATTATATCCATCTATTATTATTGTTGTCCTACGATATGGGAAAAGTTTCTCTGGATCGCTAATTTTATAAGAAAAAATATAAGCATTTTCAAGTTCAATATTATCAAAAGAAAAGATATAAATTTTTATGCCTTTTTTAATAGCAATTTCTAATTCATCTTTAATTAAATCAAACTCGTTTTTCCATAAAGAAAGAGAAATTTCTTTTTTAGCTTCAAGAATCAAACTTTTAGCTTTTGAAATGAATTTATCAAAACCTTTTATATTAAAGATAAATTCACTTTCCTTTTCCTTAATTGAACAATCTTTAAGTTTCTCTTTTGCAATAAGCAAATTATTCTGATTATTATGATTTATTTTTTCTATCAATTTTTCATAATCCAAAGCTTTATAAATATTTGTATTACTCGTGCATTTTAAAACAAAGCCTTTATTTACTAATCTTTCTAAAACATCATAAGCTAAAGAACGAGAAACACCTGAATATTTACTAACTTCATAACCATTTAATTCATTATATTGAATCAATGTCAAATATATTTTTGCTTCATTTAAAGTAAAACCGATGTTTAAAAGAAAATCATATTTTTTATCAGCGTTTTGATAATTCATTAGTTTTCATTATAAAAACTCTATTTTAAATGTCGATAGCGATAATGATTATCACTAATAAATATTTTTAATCAAATTTATTTGTCTGTCTTAACAAGTGCTTAACACTAATTTTATGTTAAAAAGATGCCGATGTTATAACGAATCTAAAATCTCCATTTAAATCAAGTTTCTTGCCTGGCAAAAGAAGGTAACTTTTGTATTTTTCAACTATAACATCATCAATTGTACCTTTTCCATCAATTATAGTAACTATAGAAACGAACTTAACTTTAATATCTTTATAGTCCAAACTTCGCTTTTGCTCTACTTTAAAATAAGGCGTTTTAATTTCTTTTTCGTTTTTTAGATTCTCAACATTAAACTTTGCAAAATTCAAAACATCCATCGCTTTTTTAACATGAAGTTCTCTTTTGTTTCCGTTTTTATCAACTCTATTAAAGTCATAAACACGGTAAGTAAGATCGCTACTTTCTTGTATCTCTAAAAGGGTAATTCCTTTTCCAATAGCATGAATTGTTCCAGGTTTAATCATAAAAACATCACCAGGGTTAACATAAATCTTATTTAATTTTGTCAAGATTTCATCGCTTTTAATTAAATTTTTCAAATTAGTTTTATCGATATCTTTGTTAAAACCTAAATAAAGATAAGAATCTTTCTCTGCTTCTAATATAATCCACATTTCAGTTTTGCCTAAGGATCCTTCATTAAGCAAAGCGTACTTATCGTTTGGATGGACTTGAATGGACAAAGAATCATCAGAATCGATTAATTTAATTAACGTAGCTTTTATACGAGGATTAACTGCAACACTAGAAATTAATAATTGATCTAAAAAATTACTTAATAAAATTTCTTTATCTTCGAATTTTACTCGACTTTCATTTCCATCAATAAAAGAGAATTCCCAACTTTCAGAAATTTTTTCAAGATTTGTTTCTTTATACTTCTTTAATTTGGAACCAGCCCAAATATATTCCTTTAAAGTAGGAACTAATTCATAAACATATTTCATAATTCATTAACAATCTTTCTAAATAAATTTGCATATTTATCAAGTTTTAATAAACATTCTTTCTTATCTTTATCATTTGTTTCGATGTAGCACTTTATTTTTGGCTCAGTACCGCTTGGTCTAATCATAAATCGTGTTTCATCTTCTAACATGAATATTAAAACATTACTTTTTGGAAGCAAAATCTCACTTGACGCATGGCGAGAGAAGCTCTTGGAAAGTAGATAATCTTCTTTTACAGAAACTTTTTCAGAAAATAATTCATCAAGTTCATTAAAATACATATTTCTAAATTTTTGAACTATTTCTTCAATTCTTTTTAAACCTTTTTCGCCATCTAATTCTTCTGTTAATAATATCGTTTTGTTATAACCATATTTTTTATAAACATCATCAAGTTGCTCAATTAAGGAATGTCCATTATGACGATAATATTCGCTCATTTCGGCTATGAATAAAGCTGCATTCACTGCGTCTTTATCTCTTACTTCTTTGTTTGTCAAATAGCCATAGCTTTCCTCAAAGCCAAACAAAAAATCATCAAGTTTTCCTTTTCTTTCTAAGCGGTTCATTTCTTCGCCAATAAATTTAAATCCTGTTAAAACCTTTTTAACTTTGATATTACTTGCTTTTGCAATTTTATCGATAAACGAAGTTGAAACTATGCTTCGGACAATTTCTTTATCTACTAAATCACGCTTGACCTCAGTTAAATAATTTAACATTAAGATCGCAACTTCATTTCCGTTTAAAAGTACAAAATCATCATTATGACGAACACCAATCCCACATCTATCACAATCTGGATCAGTTGCAATTAATAAATCACTATTTGATGATTTAGCTAATTTTATTCCTAATTCCATTGCCTCCTTTAATTCTGGGTTTGGCTTTGGGCAAGTTGGAAAATTTCCATCCGGATTTTTTTGTTCATCAACAATTAAAACATTTTTAAAGCCTCGGTTCTTCAACACTTCTGGAACCAGTTTATACCCTGCTCCATTCAATGGTGTATAAACAATTTTTATTTCTTTTGAATAAAAACCCTGTAAAAGTGATGTTTTTTCAGTAGATTTTATATAATCATCAATTAAATCATCGTTAATTTCGTTTATTAATAAAGATGTATTTATATTATTTGTATATTCTAGAAATTCGTTTAACGGGTCAATTTTATTTATTTCATCAATTATTGAATTTGCCTCATCTAAAGTTATTTGATTGGCATTCTCGTTATACACTTTATAGCCATTATATTCTTTAGGGTTATGGCTGGCTGTTAAAATAATTCCAGCGCTTGCTTTTAAATAACGAATAGCAAAACTAACAACAGGAGTTGGAATAAGTTCTCTAAATATGTGGACTTTGATGCCTAGATTTGCAAAAACATTTGCGCTTAAATACGCATACTCTCTTGAATGATTCCTAGAGTCATAGCCAATAACAACGCTTGGCTTATTAAATTTAGACTTTAAATATAATCCAACTCCTCTTGTTGCTTTATAAATTGTGTATTCATTTATCCTGTTTGTTCCTAGGCCCATTTTTCCTCTTAAGCCACCCGTTCCAAAACTTAAGGCCTTATAAAATGAATCACTTGCATCTTCTTCTTTCATTTCTAAAAGTCTTTCTAAATCTTTTCTAGAAATTTTCTGAAGTTTCTTTTTCCATATATTGAAATTACCTAATGCTATCTCATTCATATAATAACCCCGCAAAAGTTAATTATTTGTTTTAAAGGGGGCAAAAATTTTCGCCCCCTTTAACTGTTATTCTAAACCGCCCTGTGCGATTAATTTCCCGCTTTTTCTATCGAAAAGCAAGATTTCTTTTCCGACAAAATTAAAACGACAAATACTTCCTACTTTATAGTCGACGCCACCAAAGATAACACTTGTTAATAAGAATTCACCAACTCTAATTTTAACGATTGTTTCCATACCTGAAGGAAGGGCGCTATAAATTTCACCTTCAATTCTTCCATCATCACATAAACGAATAAATTCAGGTCTTACACCAATAATATATTCATTGTCTTGAATTACTCGTTCTTCATCAGATGTCATTGTTTCAGTGACTTTTTGAATAGCGAAAGTAAATAATTTGTCTTTGTTTCCTTTTTCAACAAACTTTTTATTTTCTTTAAGTTTAGATTTTTCCTCTTCTTCTTTCTTGTATTCTTCATCTCTTTCTTCTTTTAACTTAGCTAGATTAACATCAGTTAAAGGGTTAAATTCAAAATGTAAATTATTTAAGAGATCAAGCTTAATCTTCTTATCGTTTTCTTGATTAGCTAAAACTTCGATAAAGTTAATAGCTGGAGATCCAACGAAATCAGCAACGAAGATATTATTTGGCTTTTTATAAACATCAAGTGGTGCATCATATTGTTGTAAGACACCATTATTGATAAGACATATCTTAGTTGCAAGAGTCATAGCTTCAAGTTGGTCATGAGTAACGTAAACAAATGTTGAACCTGTTTCAAGGTGTAAACGTTTAAGTTCACTTCTCATTTCAAGACGTAGCTTAGCATCTAAGTTAGAAAGCGGTTCATCCATAAAGAGAACTTTTGGACCTGGGGCAAGAGTACGAGCAATTGCGACTCTTTGTTGTTGGCCACCACTTAATTCACTTGGATAACGATCCATAAATTCTCCAATTTTAACAACTCGAGAAACATGACGGACTTTTAAATCAATTTCTTCTTTTGAAAGACCTCTTAATTTGTATAAGTGAACTTTCTTCCCGTCCCAATTTTTATTTTCATAATCAATTGTTGGGATTTTCTCACCTTTTTCATTTAGATGAAAACCATTATTTAAATAGTAACTTCTGATTCTTTCAATCTCGTTATTATAGAATTTAAGTTCTCTTTCAACTTCGTCTTTCTTTTCTTCTTCAGACTTTTGAGTTATCGAATTAGCAAAATCTAATAAAGTTTTTGCGGTTTTATAAGAGACATTAGTTTTTCTCATTATATATTTAACTGGCTTGACTCTTTCTTCTTTGGCTTGCTCCAAATAAGAAAGTAAAGTTTTATAATCTTTAATAATATCGTAAGTTAATTTAGCTGAAATATAATCTTCAGCAAGTTCAGAATCTCCTAAAACATAACCATCGCTATTTAAGTCGATTCCTTTTTCTTCACGCTTCTTAACAATATCTTCGATTTTTTGATTTGTTTCTTTGATTTTTGCTTCGCAAAGTTGCTTTACTTCTTCTTCACTCTTTTCTTCAAGGCCAAGATCAAACACTTTTTTAGCTGAATACATTGAAACTTTAAAGTAATCAATGATAGCAATTAATGCTCTTCTTTTGTCAACTTTACCTTTTTTATCAATATTTTGTTTAACAATTTCAATGACTTTTGCAGGATTATTGAACAAAATTAAGTCGTTTTTAAATTGAGTAAAGTCACTATCTACAACAGGCATATACTCTTTTAAATTTTGAAGACCAAATTCAATATTCTTTTGAACAGTCATGTGTGGCCATAGAGCATAGTTTTGGAACAAGAATCCAACATGTCTTTTACTCGCTGGAATATTGATGCCAAGTTCACTATCAAAAACTGGAACACCATTAATATAAATTTTGCCACTTGTTGGTGTTTCAAGACCAGCAATCATTCTTAGTGTAGTAGTTTTTCCACATCCTGAAGGTCCAAGAAGTGTAATAAAAGAATAATCATCGATATGGAGATTTAAATTATCTACAGCATAGAAATCTCCCCATCTTTTTGTAACATTTACTAAATCTATTGTAGGCATTGCATTAACCTCCTATACCTTTGTCTAAACTTGCACCAGTAATTTTGTTAATTAACCAGTTGAAGATTAAAATCACAATAACAAGAATTAAGTTCGCTGCGTTTTCAAGTGCTGGTAATCCAGTTTCTTCAAGTTGGAACATAAGTGTTGTAAGAATCATTCCAGTTGGAGCGATAAATACAAATAATGACAACTCTCTCATACAACTAATGAACGGTAATAAATAGCCACTTAAGAAACTTGATTTTTGAATTGGGAAGACAATTCTAATCATTCTCTTCCACCAAGGAATATTTTGAATCATTGCCGCTTCTTCGATTTCGTTACTTAATTGAAGCATTGCATTTAAACTACTTCTACTAGCAAATGGAATATATTTAACGATTCCAACAATTGCACATAATAAGAATGGCATTGCATATAACCAGCTGACGTTAAGGCTAACCATAAAGAATATTGCCGAAAGCGAAATTGATGGAAGTAAGTATGGTAAGAATGCTAATGCGTTAACACCTTGAGCAAGTTTGCTCTTTCTCTTTTTACTAACTGCATAACCAATAAGTAAGCCGAAGGTGCCAGCAAAGAGTGAACAAACAAGCGATAAACCAATTGATCCGCCTAGTGCTGACCAGATTTCTGGAGTATAGAAAACGCCTTTATAACCATTTCTCAATACCTCAGTCGATGTCCGCCATTTAGTTGTAAATCCTATTGAGTAGTCTCCTGAATTTGGTAATAACGATTCAAAAATAAACGAAACCATCGGTCCAATACAGAAGAATAAAACAATAATTGAAAGAACAACAGCGACAATCCGTTTGCCAACTTTACCAAGATTATTTTTGCTAACTTGACCACTCTTACCACTGACTGTTGTGTATTGCTTACGACTTCCAGTACTAACAGCATTAAGCATTAAAATAACAACACCAATAGCAATTAAAACTAATGAAATAATAGCTCCCATACCAGCTTGGCTAGAAAATTTGCCGCCTTGCAACATAACCTGTAATTGAGTTGCTAAAACTTGATAATTTATAGGTTTTCCAAGAGTTGTGGCAACCGGATAAGAGCTCATTGCGCTAGAAAAAACCAGCAAAATCGTACTTAAAATTGCAGGTTTTAAAATTGGAACTGTAATATGAGTGAATATTTTATGACGTGGAATATTTAAAATTGTTGCTGCTTCTTCTAAGTTAGCATCCATATTTCTTAAAATTCCACCAATTAAAATATAAGCAAATGGAGCATAGTGTAATCCTAAAACCAGTGAAATAGGAAATGCGCCATAAACTAACCATTGAGGTGAAGCAAACCCAGTTAAGGCTTGTAATTCGCCAACATATCCACCAGCACAATTTGTTGAAATGAAAAAGTTTTTCCAGAAAAGTGCTAATGTCCATTGAGGCATGATGTAAGGAAAAATAAAAACACTAGAAACAAACTTTTTAAAAGGCATATTAGTTCTAGTAACTAAATATGCAACCGCTCCACCAAAAAGAATGGCAAAAATACAAGATAAAACAGAAACAAGAAGTGAATTTCCAAGTGGTTCCCAGAAATAACTTATGCTGTTTTTCCCAGCAAATACCTCTTGCCAATGTGCAAAGGTAAAACTACCTGCAGCAAGTCCAAGAGATGGAGCTTCCATGACATGTACTGTAAATGAATCAATTACAACATATATCAATGGGACAAAGGTTAAAATTAAAAGCA
>CALVLC010000016.1 GCA_944336335.1 uncultured Bacilli bacterium
TTTTATCGCTTTTAGTAAAACTTATTTCATTAAAATTAAATAGATTTAAAGGAGCTAATTAACAATGATTGAATTTGAAAACACAGAAAATAAAGTAGAAACTCCACAAAACTTTGATAATTCTAAAAATACTTTACTAGATGAAGCAGAATTTAAAGATGAAAAAAACATTGCTTTTTCTTGCAGAAATGTTGATCTTTTTTATGATTATGGCGAAAAACATTCACTCAAAAATATCAACATTGATATCTTAAAAAACAAAGTTACAGCTTTTATTGGACCTTCAGGATGTGGTAAATCAACTTTACTTCGTTGTTTTGATAGAATGAACGATTTAATTGATGGTTGTAAAATCACTGGTGAAATTAAATACAATGGTCAAGATATTAATGATATCAATACTATTTTATTAAGAACAAAAGTTGGGATGGTTTTCCAACAGCCAAATCCATTTCCGATGTCTATTAGAAACAACATTTGTTATGGACCAAAATGTCAAGGTGTTAAAAACAAAGAAAAACTTAATCAAATCGTTGAGCAATCTTTAAAAGATAGTGCTTTATATGATGAAGTTAGTGATCGACTTGATGCAAGTGGACTTTCTTTAAGTGGTGGCCAACAACAAAGACTTTGTATTGCTCGTACAATTGCAATGTCTCCAGATGTTATTTTAATGGATGAACCAACTAGTGCTCTTGATCCAATTGCAACTTTAAAAATTGAAGAGTTAATTAAAGAACTTAAGAAAAAATATACTATAATTATAGTAACTCATAACATGCAACAGGCCGCAAGAATTAGCGATTATACCGCCTTCTTTATGCTTGGTGAACTTGTTGAATTTAATAGAACTGAAGAATTCTTCGCTCATCCTAAAGATAAGCGCAGTGAAGATTATATTACGGGGAGATTTGGATGATGGAACTTAAAGAAAAAGTAGATTTAATTAATAATAATCTTTTAAAGATGTTTGAACTTACAATATCTTATTTAAATAACGCTTTTTCATATTACAAAGATGAAAATAATACTGATGAGCTAAAAATTAATGATGATATTGTTGATAAACTTGAAAGACAAATTGAAGAAGATTGTTTATTAGTTATTTTAAAAGAGAGACCTTTTGCAAGCGATTTACGTAAAGTAACAGGAATTTTTAAACTTGTTGAAGACATTGAAAGACTTGGAGATCATGCTGAAGATATCGCTTGGGCAAGTAAAAATTTATATAAAGCCAAAGAAGCATATCGTAGTGAAAAGATTGGAAAAATCATCGAAGTTGCTTTATCAATGGTTAATGATTCATATAAATCTTTAGCTAGTGGAAATTCTGATTTAGCAAAAGATGTTATTAAAAGAGATGATATTGTTGATGAATTATATCTTGAACTTTTAAGTGAAATTCCAGTTTCAAAAGAAAAATATGCTTTAAATGATGCATATGTAATTTATACAACTCTACTTGTTAAATACGTTGAAAGAATTGCTGACCACGCAAGCAATGTTGCTGAATGGGCAGTGTATATTCAAAATGGTTATTATAAAGATAAAGTGATAATATAAACATTATGAATAGACCTTACCTCATTTATTCTTTAGAAGATGATAACAATATATCGCATATAATCTCTTTGGCTTTATCAAAACAAGGTTATGAGATTGAAAGTTTTGCTGACTATGCAACTTTTGCTAATGCATTTAAAGTTAGAAAACCTGATATGATTCTTCTCGATTTGATGTTACCTGATGCTAGTGGAGAAGATATCTTAAGAAAAATTAGAAATGATGAAGCAAATGATGCTATTCAAATTATCATTATTAGTGCTAAAAATTTAACCATTAATAAAATTGATGGCTTAGATTTAGGTGCTGATGATTATATTGCTAAACCTTTTGATATTTTAGAGCTTATAAGTAGAGTCAATGCTAGAGCTAGAAGACAAATCAAAAGAGAAAATTATAGCGTTAGAAATATTGTTTATGATCCAATCAACAATAACTTTTTGATGGATAAAGAAGTAATTCATTTTACAAATAGTGAATTTAAAATCTTCCAACTTTTATTTAAAAAGAAGGGCGAACCAATTTCTAGAGATGAATTCTTTTCTCTTATTTGGGGAAGCGAAAAGAGTTATGAAACTAGAATTTTAGATATGCACATCAAAGAAATCCGTCGTAAGATTGGTAAAGAAAATGCCGATTTAATCCAAACTATTTATGGTTTTGGATATAAAATGAAAAATGAATAAAAAGAGTGTTGTTATTGATTTTTTATTTGTATTCTTTTTAACACTTATTATCTTAATAAGTTCATTTTCAACATCATATATAATCTCAAATAATGATGCTAAAGAATCATTAAAAACTTACGCTGATAACGTAAGTTTTTCTATTTCTAATAATCTTAGTAATGATGAAATTAGTTCGATGTATTCTAATGTTATTGATTTAAGAGTTACTGTTTTTGATAAAGAAGGGGAAGTCCTACTTGAAATTAATAATGATGATTTAGAAGCCGCCAATGAAGATCGATTAAATGAACTTGAAAATAATAGTAATGATTATTATTACAAAGATTCTTTAACTTTAGGTTATAGTGTTCTTTATTATGTTTTAGAAACTAATGAAAATTATGTTCGTGTTGGTTTACCTCGCTCAAATATCGAAAGTACCTCGTTTTATATTCTGATTATTGGAAGCGTTGTGGTTTTAGCAATTGATTTAGGTTATGGATTTTTAAAATATAGAATCTATAAAAAGGCGATTACAACTTTAAAACAAAACGTTATCGCTTTAGAAAAAATTGCTGGATTAAATTATGATTTATCAAATGATGATGGCTATAAAATTATCGATAAAACATTAACTCAAACAAGTGATGTTATTAAAGATCAAATTGATAAATTAAAGTCAGAAAAAGTTAAAACTGATTATATTTTAGATTCAATTGAAGAAGGATTTATAGTTTTAGATGGCGACAATAGTTGCGTCTTAATTAATAAGTTTGCACTTGAAGAATTAAATCTAAATAGAGAGTTTACGTTAGGTAATTCTTTTAGATCTCTTGCTCTTGGAGATGAATTAAATAACGCGATTCTGCAGGCTTATCGATATAATTCAAGCACTTTTGATAAACAAATTGAAGGCCGAATTTATCAATTTTTACTTACTAAAATTGATTTAAGGTGGCTAGATAAACGTGGAAAAAGCGGAATTGGAATTATCTTTTTTAACGTCACTCAGGATAGATTAAATGAAAAAATTAGGCGTGAATTTTTCCAAAATGCATCTCATGAGTTAAAGACTCCTTTAACAACAATTATTGGCTATGAAGAGATGATTGAAAACGGAATAATTGATGATCCTAAAGAAATTGAAAAAGCTAGAGAAGCCGTTATTAAAGAAAGCAAAAGAATGGAAAGCGTTATTGAAGATATGCTCGCTCTTTCTTCTTTAGAATTTAATATGTCTAATGAGAAGAAAGTTGAAATTAATGCTAAAGAAATGATTAACGACATTGCGTATTCTTTTGAATATCTCCTTAATGAAAAAGGAATTGATTGTAAACTTAAGTTAAGTAATGTTGAACTTAAAATGGTCCCAAAAGATTTTGATCGATTAGTTAGAAACTTAATAAGTAACGCCATCAAATACAACAAAGAAAACGGCAAAATTTATGTAACTTTAACTAAAAACTATTTAAGTGTTAAAGATACTGGAATCGGAATTGAATCAAAAAATATCGCTCGTATTTTTGAAAGATTTTATCGAGTTGATAAAGGGAGAAGCCGTGAGCAAGGCGGAACTGGGCTTGGCTTAGCAATTGTTAAACATATTTGTTTAAATTATGGCTTTAAAATAGAAGTTAAATCCAAGATTTTGCAAGGTACAGAATTCATCATAAATTTTGGTAACGAATAGGCAAATTTTCTTTAGGATTTAACAAAGTTAAAACGATTAAAAATCAAACGAAAATTTGCCTATTTTTTGGCTCAAAATTTTACATTTTAAACATTGACTTAAATAGTCTAAAACATTATAATTGTCAAGACACTAATCTAAAAAATTAAAGTCCCGGTAAGATTTTAAGTTTTATGGAGGATAGTG
>CALVLC010000017.1 GCA_944336335.1 uncultured Bacilli bacterium
AGGTTAAATACAATGAAGATGGGAAACTTGTTCTTGTAACTGCCATTACCCCAACGAAGGGTGGTGAAGGTAAGACTACAACAACAATTGCTTTAATAGATGGCTTAGCTAAAATTAAACAAAAAGCTATAGGTTGTTTAAGAGAACCAAGTTTAGGACCTGTTTTTGGCTTAAAAGGCGGAGCAACTGGTGGAGGCAAAGTTACAATAGAACCACACGAAGATATTAATCTTCATTTTACAGGTGACATGCATGCTTTAACTAGCTCTATAAATCTTATTAGTGCAATTATTGATAACCATATTTATCAAGGAAACGAATTAAGCATTAATCCTAATAAAATTGTTTGGAAACGTTCTTTGGATATGAATGATCGCGAACTTAGAACGATAAATATCGGCTTAGGAAGTAATAAAAATGGCATTCAAAGAGAAGATCATTTCCAAATTACAGTGGCTAGCGAGTTAATGGCTATTTTATGTTTAGCAAAAGATGAAACAGATTTTATTAATCGAGTGAGAAAAATCATTGTCGCTTATACATTTGATGATGAACCAGTTTATTTAGAAGAACTTAAGATTTCAGTCGCTATTTTAAAGCTAATGAGAGAAGCTTTAAAACCAAATATTGTACAAACACAAGAACATAATTTGGTTTTTGTTCATGGTGGACCATTTGCCAATATTGCTCATGGTTGTAGCAGCCTGATTGCAACACGTTTGGCCTTAAAATTGTACCCTCTTGTTATAACAGAAGCTGGCTTTGCTTCCGATTTAGGTGCTGAAAAGTTTTTTGATATTAAATGTCGCACAGGAAATTTGAAGCCTAACGCAGTAGTTTTAGTTGCAACAATTAGAGCCTTAAAACTTCATGGAGGAGTTGAGTTTGAAGATCTTGATAATGAAAATTTAGAAGCTATAGAAGAAGGCTTTAAAAACTTAGAGCAGCATTATCAAAATCTTAGAAAATTTAATGTTCCAGTCGTAGTTGCAATTAACCATTTTAAAAACGATACGGACAATGAAGTTAAAAAACTTGTTGAACTTTTGAACAAAAATTATTTCCCATATGCCTTCTTAGATGGCTATTTAAAAGGTGGAGAAGGAAGTAGAGAATTAGCTAGTAAAGTTATGGAAGTTTTAGAAACAAAACGTAGTAATTTTACACCAATTTATAAATTAGCCTCGTCAATTGAAGACAAAATTCAAATTTTAGCCAAAGAAATCTATAGAGCTGATTCTGTAGAATTTAGTGAACTTGCTAAAGAAAAACTTGAGCTTTATAAAAAGATGGGCAAAGAAAATTTACCAATTTGTGTCGCTAAAACTCAATCTAGTTTTTCAGATGATCCAAAGTTATTAAATGCTCCACGAGGATTTACATTGCATGTAAAAGATTTGTCTTTATCAAATGGAGCAGGATTTATTGTTGTTTATTGTGGGAACATTTTAACAATGCCAGGCTTACCAAAAGTTCCAGCCGCCGTTAAAATGGAAGATGAAAAGATTTTTAATTAAAGATTAACGTCTTTACCTGTAATTTGTTCATCAAAAGTCCTAATTTGTTCTTCTAAGTTAAGATCTTTGAATTGATTCATATAAAGTTCGTAGTAGTATCCATGATTTTCCATTAAAGTTTTGTGGTTGCCATCTTCGATGATTTTTCCATCTTTCATAACAAGAATACGGTCACAATCAACAATTGTTGAAAGTCTATGAGCGATCATAATGCTTGTTCTGCCTTTTAAAACTTTAGATATTGCAACTTGAATGACGTGTTCGGTTTCGGTGTCAATTGAAGAAGTAGCTTCATCAAGAATTAAAAGTTTAGGATTTCTAATAATTGCACGAGCAAAAGAGATTAATTGTTTTTGACCTTGAGAGAGTTCATTGCCACCATCTCTTAAAAATGTATTATAGCCATCTTTTAAAGAAATGATGAAATTATGTAAATCAACAACTTTACAAGCATTGATGACTTCTTCATCGGTTGCATCTAACTTTCCATATTTAATGTTATCTTTGATTGTACCTTTAAAAATGAATGGAGTTTGTTGAACGTATCCAATATTACTTCTAAGCCAACCTACGCTACGGTTTTTATAATTGACACCATCAATTAGAATTTCGCCTTTCGTTGGCTCATAAAATCTACATAAAAGGTTAACAGTAGTGGATTTACCACTTCCTGTTTCTCCAACTATAGCAACGCTACTTCCAGAAGTAATATGAATATTCATATCGTGTAGAACTTCTAAGTCAGATTTATAAGAAAATGAAACATGATTAAATGTGATATCACCTTTCATTTCTTCAAAACTTTCTTTTTTATTAGCAAATAAACTACCATATTTTTCAATAACTTCAGGCTTATCAACTAATTCTGGTTTGGTATCGATAAGCATAAATAGTTTTTCAACATTTGCTTGTGTTGAAATAAGTTCAGCAAATATTTCAGCAAATTGAGCAATCGGGTTAAAGATGCTTCCAACAAATCCAAGGAAAAGAACCATCATTGCAATAGTACTTGTTGTTTCATTTGATATGTTAATCATTGGGAAAACAATAATGATTATTGCTGTAGTAATCGCACTTAAAACATTAATAGAAGGATTGAAGAAAGCATTGACTTTGCCAGTTTTAAAACGTTTTTTACAAACATCTGTAGAAATTTCTTCACATTCTTTATAAATTGTTTCTTCAATCGCAAGTGACTTGATAGTTTTATTGCCACTTATTGATTCGGCAAGCCAACGAACAAATTCACTATAAGCAGTTCTTGCAATACGCGAAAGTTTCAAAATAACTTTCTGGAAGAATAAAACGATAAAGAAAATAAGTGGAGTAGTAGCTAAGATTATTAAAGATAAAATCCAGCTATAGCTGAACATGGTAATTAAAGTGAAAACAAGCTCAGTTGCTATCCAGAAAATTCTTAAAACTGAGTTAGAGAGAACATCGCCAATATTTGCCGCGTCGTTTTGAAGTCTGGCGATTAGCCATCCACTAGGGGTGCGATCAAAATATGAAAAGCTAAGTTCTTGAATTCTTTTATAGGCGTCTCTTCTTAATCCAGTCATGATGATCATTTCAAAATAATTCATGGTAAAGAAAGTTAAGAAAATAGCTACACTTCTTAAAATAATCATCACGACATAAAAGATGATGTAATTTAAGAAAGAGAAAGATAAATCAATTCCAAGAATTTTGACGTTTAAAATTACGTCAAAGATGGATTCAAAATTTGTTAATTGTCCACCATCAAATGCACTAATTAAACCAGCATTCATTGAAGGAATAAAACTTGCATCATAAAAAGAAGTAAACATCATCGTAACGAATAACAGGATGAGTAGTGGCCATTTTATAAAAACATATTTAAATGTTTTGGCCCAAACAACCATGCTGAATTTACTTTGTATTTCTTCTTCCTTAAAAACTGATGTTACTGGCATAATTACTCCATCTTAGTTTGAATATCGTAAATATTTTTATATAAGCCTTCTTGATTTATTAAATCTTGATGCTTACCCATTTCAGAAATCTTTCCATTATCAAGAACTAAAATTAAATCAGCATCTTTAGCCGTTGCAATACGGTGCGTAATGATAAAAGTAGTTCTTTCGCGAGATTTTTCTTTTAAGGCTTTACGAATGTTATAGTCGGTTTCAGTATCTAGAGCAGATAAAGAATCATCAAAAATTAGAACTGGCGCGTCACTTAATAAAGTTCTTGCAATGGCAACTCTTTGTTTTTGGCCTCCACTTAATGTTGTTCCTTTTTCACCAACTGGAGTGTCATATCCATTAGGGAATTGAAGAATATTAGAGTGAATTTGGCTAATAGAAGTAGCTAAAACTATATCTTTGTCATTTGCGTCTTGTTTCGCAATACGAATATTGTCTTTAATTGTTTTTGAAAAGAGAAAAGGATCTTGTAAAACAATTGAGATATTTCTTCTTAAATGAGTTTTTTGGATTTCTTTGAGTTCTACGCCATTAATTTTAATGCTTCCACTTGTATAGTCGTAAAGTCTAGTTAAAAGATAAGCAAGTGTAGATTTACCTGAACCAGTTTTTCCCATGATTGCGATTGTTTGACCTTCTTTAACTGAAAAAGAGACATTTTCAATAGCCGCTTGGTTTGAATCGCAGAAGAAGAAAGAGACGTTATTAAATTCGATGTTTCCCTTAATTTTAGGGGTTAAACCAGTTTCAGTATCTTCTAAAGGTTCATCAAGAATTAAATTGATTCTATCTAAACTAGCATTGGCTCTAGCAAGATTTGATAAAACAGTGGCAACATCTCTAACTGGCCAAACCATTAAATTTACAAAAGTAAAACTAACAAAGAGTGTACCAACTGAGATTTCATTGTTAAAACAAAGAACAAAACCGAAAATGGTTGTTAAAGCAATTTGACTAAAGACAAAAACATCGCTACTTGCAAAGAAAAATGCTGATAATTTACGCCAATTCAAATATTTGTTTCTAAAATCTGTAATATATTTTTCAAAACTATTGATTTCGTATGTTTCGTTATTAAAGGCTTTAACGAGTCGTACACTAGCTAAATTTTCCTCAATCTTATCAGTCATATTTGCTTCACTATCATCTGTTAAACGATATCTTTTTCTAACTTCTTTAATAACAAAGAAAGAGTAGATAAACATAAGTGGAAGGACACAAACACTAACTAGTGCAATCATCCAATTAGTTATGGCAAGAAATATAAAACTTAAAAGAACAATATAGAAAGTGTAAACGATTAAAGCGATGTCTGGTCCAGCAAATCTTCTCAAAATATCTTCATCTCTAGTACATGTTTGAATGATATCACCATTTTTCATACCTTTAATCTTTGAATATGGTAAACGTTCAATATGAGAAAAAAGAAGAAGTTGAAGATTTTTGCTCATTTTGTTCATAAATGAACTTCTCATAATCATTCTAGTGATGATTGTGGCGGCAGCAATTAAGGCAAAACCAATAATAAGAACAGCAAACATCCAAAGATTAGAACTTAAAAACTCTATTCCACCAAAAATAGTAATAAAAAATGTTGTTAAAATATTAGTGTCGTTGCCTAAAAGAGATAAATCTTTAATTGGAGTACCGATTCCACCTAAATTCTCTTGGGCTTGGAGAACATCGATTAAAATCTTATTTAAATAAGATGATGTAATTGTGAAAAGGACTGAAAGGAACAATAAGAAAAAATAAAAGAAGTAAATGAACTTACAATCTTTAATCATTATGTTGAGAATTTTCCAGAATTTTCGCATAAAAAAATGATACTATTTATATAGTTAATTTCAATAAATTTTGTTAAAATTATCGCATGTATTTTATGAACGAAGAAAAAAATGAAAAAGAAATAAATGACGAAGAGAATGTCATTGATAAAAATGATGAAAATCCTTCTAAAAAAGAAGAAAACCCTCTAAATCTTGATGATTTTAACAAAAATTTATCAGATTACACTAATGAAGAAATTTTTGACAAAGCTGATTTAGGTGACGCTATTCAAGAAGATGTAGTTGAAGAAAAGGAAAAGGGGAAAGAAGAAAACAAGAAAAGTAATAAATACAAATATTTGATTTATCTTGGAGTTATTCTTTTAATTACTATCATTGTTGTTTGGTATAACCTTGTCCAACCAACAAAAGGATTAGATGGATCGGATGTTTTGGTTTATGAAACAATTCCTGATGTTTTTGCAAATATTAACATTTGGTATTTCTTGTTACTAGTTTTTTCCATTTGCTTTGGTTTCTTTATTTCAGCGTTAATTATTTGGACTTTTGCTAAACTTTACACAAAGCATTACAAGATGCATCAAGCTTTAGCGAATACTTTGATTGGTTCGTTTTATAGCGCCATTACTCCAGGAGCTAGTGGTGGTCAATTTGCCCAAGTTTATGTATTCAAAAAACAAGGAATGCCTGTATCAAATTCAGCGTCAATCTTTGTAATGAGTTTTATTGTTTATCAATTTTGTTTAATTATTTTTGGTATTATCTCGCTTATTACAAGTTTTGGAGACATTATCAAAATTAATGTTGTTCCTATTACAATTGGCACTTTAAGTTTCGATATTCCAATTTGGATTTTTATTGCCTTTGGATTTCTTTTAAATTTATTAGTTATCTTTGCTTTAATTTTTATGTCAGTTTCGAGGAGATTCCAAAATTTTATTTGCAATGGATTAATTGGCGTATTAGCAAAATTAAGAATAGTCAAAAATCCTGATGAAACTAGAAAATCAATTAGAATTCAAGTTGAAAACTATCGTATTGAGTTTAGAAGATTGCAATCTAACTTGGCATTTACTTCCTTAATTTTCTTAATTTATTGTTTTTCAATTATCAATTCTAACATTCAACCATTCTTATGTGGACTTGCTTTGAATGCATTTGATGCTGAAACTATGAGCTCTGTTGGAGCAGTTTTCCAAAAAATGTATCAAAGTGTCGTTTATTCTAACTTCCATCAAATGGCAACAGGCTTATTACCATTGCCAGGAAGCGCTGGTGTTAGCGAAATTGTTTTCGGTTCATTATTTGGTCCAACTAGTAATTATTTTAGTTCTACATTCTATAGCACAGGCGGTGGAATTAATATCCTCCTTCTTTTATGGAGATTTATGACTTTCTACATTCCATTTATGATTAATGGAGTTGTATCAGCTACTTATAAATCTAGAGGTATGCCTGTTAAAGATAGAATTGTTCCTGTTGGCGATAAAAAGACTATGCTTACCATTCAACTTACTACATATGCTGAAAGAAAAGAAACTTCTGATATAGCCTATGAAACAAGAATTATGGAAAGAAAAGAACTTATTCAAAGAATGGTAAAATTTAAAGATAAGTCTGAAAAAGACAAAGATGAAAAAGCAAATAAAAAGGAAAGAAAACCTAAAAACAAAAAGAAAGAGCAATAAAAATGAACATCGCGATATTTTCAGATGTATATTTACCAGATATTAATGGTGTAGCTGTAAGTGTAGACTCGCTTTTTAAACTATTAAGAAAGTATGGTCATAACGCTTACGTTGTTACAACTAGTAGTGAGAAGGAAATTTCTTTTAAAGATAATATTTTAAGAATACCTGGATTAGAGCTTAAAAAGCTTTACGGTTATCGCGCTTCTTTTATTTATAACGAAAAAGCTTTTCAGATTTTAAAAAAATTGAAGTTGGACTTGTGCCATATTAATACTGAGTTTGGTATATCACAATTTGGTTTTATTGTTGCTAGTAAATTAAACATTCCAAGTGTTTATACCTATCACACGATGTATGAAGACTATACATATTATGCAACAAAAGGTTACTTTGATCGCTTTTCAAAATGGGCTATTCGAGAATTCGATAAATCTTGTATGAATAGAGCAACCGAAATCATTTCTCCGAGTGAAAAAACTAAAATTTACATTCGTTCTGTTGGAGTCGAAAAATATGTTAACGTCGTTCCGACCGGGTTTAATTTTGATAGATTTATTCCAAATGAGGAAAGCAAAGCGAAAAGTTTAGAAAAAAGAAGAGAAATTGGTTTTAAGGATAATCAAAAAATACTTCTTTGTTTAGGAAGAGTAGCAAAAGAAAAGAGTTTTGACGTTATTATTGAGGGTTATGCAAAATATCTAAAAACTTATAAAGATAACGATACGGCATTACTTTTTGTTGGCGATGGCCCAGCAAGAAGTGATCTTGAAGAATTAACAAAGAATTTAAATATTACTGATAGAGTTAAATTTATTGGTAAAGTTGATAATTCATTAGTTCCATATTTTTATTTAATGAGTGAAATATTCTTAAATGCTTCAATAAGTGAAACACAAGGTTTAACCTTTATGGAAGCAATGGCTAGTGATTTATTAGTATTATGTCGTTTTGATAACAATTTAGTTGGGGTTATTGATAATAATAAAACTGGATTTTTCTTTCAGGATGTCGATGATTTTAAAGACAAACTCCATTATGTGTTATCATTAAAGAAGGAAGAAAGTAACTTAATTAAGAAAAGCGCATTTGATTCGATTGATCGTTTTTCTGAAAAAACTTTCTACAACAATATAATAGAGGTATATAAACGTGCAATTAGAAGGAGCTGGTAATTCTTTAAATCTTATAATTAAAGATATTAAAGATAAAGGAACAAAATATATCGTTACATTTAACGATGATACAAAAATTAAAATTTCTCCATTAGTATTGGCTGATTTTAATCTTTATGCAGGAAAAGAAGTTTCTGAAGAAGAGCTTAATAAACTTAAAAAAGAAGAAGAAAAAGATGAAATCAAAAAATATGTAAAAACTCTTGTTAATAAAAAGCCATATACTGAAAGAGACTTGCTAAAGAAAGCTCTAGCTAAATTTAAAAATTATCATTTGGTCATTGAAGTTATAAGAGAGCTTAAAGTTTCTCATCTTATTGATGATGAAGAATTTATTGACAACTACATGGACTATTTCGATAAAAATAATTTTGGCGAATACTTTATTATTAACTTCTTTAGATCAAGTGGTCTTAAAGAAGATTTAATAAAAAAACTTCATTTTGACGAAGAAAATGAGAAAAAGAAAGCCTTAAATTATTTTGAAAGCATTAAAAATAAATTTGTAAGTTCTAATTTTGCTAAGCAAAAAAGAAAAATTTACGATAGAATGCTTCAACGTGGATTTAATATAAGTGTTATTTTAGATGTTTTAAATAATCTTAAAATTAATGAAGAAGTAGAAAACGAAAGACTTAGAAAAGATTTTAAAAAGGTTAAAATGAAATATTTCATTACTAACGATAATCAAGTTGATGCTAATTCTAAAATTATTAATAAACTTATTAACAAAGGTTATTCACTTGATGCGATCAATGCACTTATTGATAGTGATGATGACTTTGATGAAACAAAGGAGAAACTAAATGATTAAAGATTTAACAGATGGTTCAAATGCTAGTGGCGTTTATCTAGTTAAAGATTTTGCTAAATGTGTTACTAATGGCGGTAAAACCTATTTAAATTTACACTTTCAGGATGGAAGTGGAGTAATTGATGGCAAAAAATGGGAAGTAACTGATGAAGATTTAGAAATATTAGAAGTTGGAAATTTAATTAGAGTAGATGGAACAACTTTAGATTATAAAGGCAAACTTCAAATTAAAGTTTTAGGTTTATATAAAATCGATCCTAAAGATGCTGACCTTGAAGGCTTTTTAATTCAATCTCCGATTCCTGTTGAAACTTTAATAACTAAATTTAAAAAGTATTATAGCAGTATTCAAAATCCAGATTGTAAAGCTATTTTAAAAGAAATTTTTACTAAATATTATAAAGAATTTTTTGATTTTCCTGCCGCAGTAAAGAATCATCATGAATTTTATCATGGACTCCTTTATCACACAGTTTCAATGTGTGAAATTGCTGAATTTTGTTCGAATCATTACCCAGAATTAGATAGAGATTTATTAATAAGTGGGTGCTTATTGCATGATATTGGTAAAGTAATAGAACTTTCCGGTCCAATTGCTACTAAATATACTGATGAAGGAACTTTATTAGGTCATTTAACAATTGGGATGTCGCTTGTAAAAGAAATTGCTGACAAATTAAATATAAAAAGTGATGTACCAATGCTTATTGAACATATGATTTTATCTCATCATGGTAAACTTGAGTATGGAGCAGCGGTTTTACCACTTACTAGAGAAGCTTTGATTCTTTCAATGATTGATGATATGGATGCTAAAATGATGATGCTTGATAAAGCATATAAAGATATTCCAGAAGGAAGCTATACGGAAAGACTTTTCGCTCTAGATAATAGAGCTTTCTATAAAGCGAAAAAGTAGTAAATAAAAACCACGTCACTTAAAAGCGATGTGGCAAGTATTTAATTGAATTAACTCGATAAAACTTAATTATCGAGTTTTTCTTTTATTTCTTTAGCAACGCTAGGAAGATTGACGTCTTTCATTTGCTTAAGTTCAAGTTTAAATCCATCAGTTGAAGTGTAACGAGGAATAACATGAACATGAAAATGAGGAACTTCTTGACCAGCAGGTTCTTTGCAGTTGATTAAAATATTAACACCCTTAGCTCCTAATTGTTCCATTTGAACTTGGCCAATTCTTTGAGCAACGTTCATAACTTTATTCATGACGTCTTTTGGTGTTGCTAAGAAATTTGAGTAGTGTTTTTTTGAGATGACAAGTGCATGACCATATGTAACAGGATTAACATCTAAAAAAGCCATTACGTCGTCATCTTCATAAAGTTTAGCTGACGGAATATCTCCATGAACTATCTTACAAAATACACAATTGACATCAAAATCCATATTATAAAACTCCTTATTTCTAAGAAAAAAGCCTACAAAAGTTAGGCTTTTTTCAATTAATCAAATAAATCTGGATATGTAGTATTGAAATAATCATATACATCTTGATCGTGGTAATTAATATTACATTGTTCAAGATAATATGTTATAGCATTTGTTGTATAGGTGTCACCACTTGCAAGTGAATATCCAATAGCTCTTGCTTTGTTTTCTCTTGCGACTTTTTCAGCGCTATCCATATCAACTTCAATAGAAACAAGACTTGGTGTAACGATGTCTTCAATTTCAACAACATAGAAGTTGTCACCATCTTTCCATAAAATAGAGTCTTCTGTTGAACTGAAAGCATCCTTTCTTAAGTATGATTTCTTTGTTACTGGATCTTGATAGATGTAAGCACCAATAAATTGGGTATCTGTATCAAGAGTCGAGTTCCACTCATTGACAAGAGAAAAACTATAAAGTTTATTTTTTACAGCATCTGGAAGTGAGCTGTCATCTCTTGTTTGCCATCCGTCTGTTGTAAAATCTTTAATAATAAGCTCATCAGTTTTGATTGCAAATCCAACAACTGGATCATAATTATGAGAATCAATAGTAGTGAATGTCTCATAATTTGTTGAGTTATTAGTTGCAGGATCATTTGTTAATGTTGAATATTGTTCAACTAAATCAGCAAACTCTGTATTTTCGTAATAGGTGAAATATTTTTTGTTCGTCTCATCATTTTCAAATGTTGCATAGTATGATTCGTAATTTTCTGCACCATTGTGGCCATCTAAACCATGTGATGGATTATCATCTGTAGGGTTTCCGAATCTATTTATAGCCAAAGTTTTTGCGCTCTTGTTTGATTCGATTTCGAAACCTATACCTTTCCAAGCAGTTGAAACAATGTCAAATTTTTCTTCTGTTGATAAAGCTTGGTTTTTAGCATCAGAAGTTGTGATGTATTGCTTAATGAAATCTGTCATAAATGCATTAGCATTCTTTTCATCATTATCTGCAAGAGTGATGTAGTTAACTTTTCTAGATTGAGTATTGCCAATAGCGGTATATTGTTGTTCGAAGATATATTGTTCGACTAATAGGTTTTCAATAATACCTGGGACAATAGTGTTATTGATATAGTCTAAATAATAGTTAACATGTAAGACTTCTTTAATCTTATCTCTGCCTTCAACAGTATTTGTGTTATAAGTTCCATCAATTAAAACACCATTTGTTAATCCATTTTTGTCTTCAACGGTGTCTACAAATCCATCAAATGCTCCACTTTGAGTTGATTTATAGTGATCTTCATATGTTGGGTTTTCGTATAAGATGTCTGTTAAAGTTTTTTCGTCAGTAACACCAGGCAACACAACGTCATAAAGTTGTTCATGGACATTTCTAGCAAAAATAACTTCGTAAAATCTGTTGTTTCTCTTGTTTTCAGCAACATTTGCCTCGTTCCAAAGTGACGTAATAACTTGACTATCAATAATGTCGTTTTTAATTGCAGTTAATCTTGTTTCAAATTCAGATTTAGTAGGAGCAGTTTCGGCAAGTGCTAATTTATAACCTGAAACTTCCCAGTTGTTGTATGCAGGATGTGAAGCAATAAATTCTGATTTTTCAGCATCTGTTGTAGCAGTGCCGTCATCTTTTTGATCATATCCAATTAAAACAATTTTGTAACTGTTTCCATCTTCGACTAACTTAAAATCACCAATAACTTCTTTAGCGATTGCAGCATTTAAAATAGTGCTGACATCGCTTTCATAGTTATCAGAATTTTTGATTGAATCGTAAATAACATCTAATGTATTGTGATCAATTTCAATAGTTGCGTTTGTTAATGATTCGCTTCCATCAGGGAAATTTGCACTAATCTTTCCGCAAGAAGAAAGAAGTAATGTTGATGACGCTAAAGTTAATAATAAAGCTTTTTTCTTCATATCTTTTCTCCTCGATTAGTTTTGATTTGAGCCAGAACCTGAATTGATGCTGTCGTATTTTGCATTATATCCAGGTGCACCTTTAACATAAAGTTGAGATTCGCCAAAGTGACGTGCTAAAACTTCTGGTAAAAGCATATATTCTCTTTGTCTGTTTTGTTGAACGATTGAGTTAGCATAACTCATCCAACTATCTTGTAAAGTTTGAGCAGCAGTATCATCACTAGCTCTTGTTTCTTTATTGACATAGGTTTCAACCATAGCTTGAATATTTTCATCATATAACTTAACTTTGTAGTCTGGGTTTAACCATTTGAAAGTATCATATGTGTCAATTGCAGTTCTAATACTTGTGCTTAATGTATCAACACGGCTTTTATAGTTTGCAACGGTGTTGTTGACATCGCTATCAGCTCTAATTTCTTCTGTTTGAACGTAAGTTTGCTTTGGCAAAATTTCGCCTTCATCTTCGTATGTTGGGAAATCTTCTTTATTCCAATAAGGTTTTTGCGTACTTGGATCAATTCCGTCCATTTCTTTTGGGTTAACAGGAGCATAGTATTCTTCAATTGATGCCTTATATGGTTCTTCTGCACTTGCACCAGTTGTATCAAAAGCTGATCTTTCAATAACAATGAAGTGAATTCCAGATGATGATTCTTGATTTCTTGTAACCATAATAGGATTATCATTGCTATCGCAAAGAACATTCTTCGTAACGCCATCGATTGTGATTGGGTGGAAGTTACTCGCATTAAAAGTACCACTTTCATCTGTGTATGTTTGACCAGAAGTTATATAATGTCCATCTTCGTCAATCTCACTATATACAGAGCTACCAGAAACGTTATCTTGAACTTTTCTCATACCATTTGTTTGGGTAATTGTTGCATTGTTATAGTCTTGATAATTGTTTTGATAACCTAATTGTTCATCACTAAGAAGAGCTTCATCTGTAATAAAAGCAATGTTTCTATTTTGGAAGTATTTATTAAAATAAATATTTCTTGGGTAGTAATCAGCATCGTTTTCATTGACGGTAACACCACCATAAGTTGTAACGTCTTTGACACGCTCAAGTTCTGCGATTACTCCATAAGGAATCCAACTTACACCAAAATCAGTTAATGTGGCTTTTGCACTTTTTGGAATGTGTAAGTTTCCTAATTTTGTTTCGTAATTTGGATCGGTTTCTTCGTAATTGTTTTGATCTAAGAGTAAATCGTATGTATAAACACCAAGTTTAAATTCGTTAACAAAAGAAGTGGATGAATCCATGATGTATTCGCCACCAAGTAATTGGCCTGAATCTGTATCTTCGTTTCCAGGATCATCTGTGTAAAGATTAGCAGTATTAGCAAAAGAAGTGCCGTTTGCTAAAGTTGTTACAACTTGGTAAATTTGGTGAGCATCTTCGCTTGAAATTTGCCCACGAGAATAACCATAATCTTGGCTAGCATCAACTTGAACTAAGATATGTCTAATGTGATAAGGAACTTTGTTTTGAATGTAACCATTTGTTCCGTATAAAAGATTATATTCATCTTGTAATTCACTAGCAGTTGTATCGTTGCCTTCTTCAGCTTTTGATGGGTCATAATCACTGAATCTTTCGAAATACTGTTCTTCTACAGTTGTTTGCATTCTTGCGTATTGCTTTTGTAAGAAGAATTCTCTTTCTTTTTCTTCAGTTGTTAAATCTTCGTTTGTGATTTGTCCGTCAAGATAATCACTCCAGTTTGTACCTTCTTCATCAGCTTTATCTTTTTCTTGATTAACATCGTCCTCTGCATTTCTATCGACAGTGGACTTAAAGCTAGCAAGTTCTCCGCCTTCTTCAAATGCAAGTCTAATAACAACTTCATTCAAAGCATTATAAAAAGCAGCCGCATGATCGTTACGATTCTCGTTTAAATAGCGTTCGATAATTTCGTCTGTACTAATTTGTAAATTTTTTCCATTATAGGTGTAGGTAAGAATATACCCCTCTGAATTACTTGTTACTGAACTACAACCTGAAAGGGAAACAGCGCTTAAAGCCGCAATAGCTAAGCATATTGATTTCTTTCTTTTGATCATATTCAATCCTTTCAACATTAAAAACATTGCTAAAATTAATTAGCGCTTATAATTTTATACTATAAGTATAAATTAAACAACATAGAATATTTGTAAAAAATTACCATGTTAATACGAGTAATTTTATCACATTTCTTGAAATTTTATGTGGTTTTATTTTGGTTTTTCGTCTAAAAATCATTTTCTTAATTTTCTAAGTAATAATTTTCACTATATATAAAAGAATATAGAAAAAGATTTTTAAAAAATGTTAATTGCAAAAGTAATTTCCACTGGTTCGTGGGAGAAATTTTAGATAAGGTTTGGTGTTAAGTTGACCTTATTTTTTTATTTCTTCAATATTTAAAAGTTTTGCTAGTTCGTTTCCAAACATGAAATTAAACAATTCAAAAGGTGTTTTACATTTTTTTGCATTCAGGTAAGTGAGCGCATTTTTCTAAGCCTAAAACCATGCCAGTTGTTGGAGGCGCGACATTGAATGTGTGTAGCTTAATTTCTTTGCCAATTGTTGAAGAATCTTTTCATAAGCTAATTGCTATTTCCTTCTTGGATTTATTCGAATTTAAGCCACTGTCGATAGAAAACCTATCGGTTAGTGTTAAATGAGACATATTATGTATCCTCTTTCAAATAAACCGAGAACCAGTACTAGAATTATAACAAAATGGAAATAACTTTTTCTTGGTAGTTATAAATGGAATTAACAATTTCAGGTATCATAAATTAAATTTATTTATCATAATAATTTAATCTTAGGCTTATTTAGTTTAAAATATCTTGCTTGAAGGATGATTAAGGATATGGATACTTTAGAAATTAAGGACTTACATGTTAGTGTAGAAGATAAAGAAATATTAAAAGGACTCAGTTTAACTATACATAAAGGTGAAAAAGTAGCCTTACTTGGTCCAAATGGACATGGCAAATCAACTTTATTAAACGCAATTATGGGAAATCCTCGCTATAAAGTTACAAAAGGTGAGATCTTACTTAATGGTGAAAATGTTCTTGAAATGAAAGTTGATGAAAGAAGTAGAAAAGGTCTTTTTCTTGCTTTTCAAAATCCAGTTGAAATTCCAGGAGTTATTTCAGCAGATTTTTATAAAAACGCTTTGCAAGAACACACTGATAAAAGAATTTCTTTATATCAATTTTATAAAGTTTTAGATAATGCTTCTAAAGAAGTTAAAATTCCTTTTGAAATGTTTAATCGTGCTTTAAATGATGGATTTAGTGGTGGCGAGAAAAAACGTAATGAAATTTTACAAATGATGCTTTTAAATCCAAAAATTGCCATGCTTGATGAAATTGATAGTGGACTTGATGTTGACGCAATTAATATTGTTAGTGAATGTATTAATAAAGTATATGAAGAGCAAAAAACTGGATTTTTAATCATTTCACACTATGCTCGTTTATTTGAATTAATTAAACCAACAAGAAGCGCAGTCATTATTAATGGCAAAGTCGTTTTAGAAGGTGGACCTGAAATTTATCAAAAGATCGATAAAGAAGGTTATGAATGGATTAAAGATGAACTTAATATTTCACTAGAAAACGAAAACGAAAAAGCTATGAATCAAGTTTCAATTGGTGTTTGCGCAACTAAAGAGATTATTAAAAATGGAAAGTAATTTAATGAAACAAGAGATTTCTTTTTTAGAAAATAAAGAACAAGAAATTAATGTTAAAAAAGATGAAGTAATTTCTTTAGATTTAATAGATATTACTGGCGCATCTTTAAATTTATTTTTACAAAAAAATAGCGTTTGTAATTTAAGAATTTTTTATGAAAACGCTAAAAATGATTTAGTTTTGCACGCTAATCTTGTAGAAAATGCTACATTAAACATTTATTTTGCAGATTTTTCTAGTGGTGATTCGACATTATCAAGTAATGTAATTTTACTTGGTGATGAAGCAAAAAGTACCTTTAAATTTTCGTCATTAGTCACTAAAAATGACACTAAAAAATATTCTATTTCTTTCTCTCATATTGGAGAAAAAACGGAATCAAATTTAGAAGGATATAGTGTTAATTGCGATACTTCTAAATTAAAAGTAGAGGGCATATCTCACATTGAAAAAGATTCAATTAAATCAAAAGCTAGTCAAAAAATTAAAGCAATTCTTTTTGATGAAACAAGTTCCGCAATTGCTAATCCAATTTTAAAGATTGATTGTGATGATATTGAAGCAAGCCATGCTTGTGCAATTGGAAGTTTAAATGATGAACATCTTTTCTATCTTTTAAGTAGAGGTATTGCTTTAGAAGATGCTAAAAAATTAATTACTTTCGGTTATTTAAATCCGATTGTTAATTATTTTGATGGCAAAACAAAAGAAGAACTTGAAGCTTTAATTAAGAAGGGAATTTAATATGTTTGATGTTAATAAAATAAGAAAAGATTTCCCAATGCTTAATGGAAAGCATTTTACAAATAATGGAAAACCTATTATTTATTTTGATAATGCTGCAACAACTTTTAAACCATATTCAGTAATTGAAGCAACTGATAAATATTATAAAGAAGAAAACGCCAATGCTCATCGTGGTGATTATGATTTAGCTTATCGCGTTGATAAAGAAGTTGATAGCGTTAGAGAAAAAGTTGCCAAGTTTTTTAATGCAAATAAGATTGAAATTGTTTTTACAAGCGGGTGCTCAATGAGTATGAATCTTGTAGCTTTTGGCTATGGATTTAAATACTTAAAAAAAGATGATGAAATTTTATTAACAGAAGCAGAACACGCAAGTAACGTTTTACCTTGGTTTAAAGTTAGCGAATTAACTGGAGCTAAAATTAGATATATTCCTTTAACAAAAGAAGGACGTTTAACTCCCGAAAATTTAAGAAAAGTAATTAATAAAAATGTAAAAGTAGTTAGTGTTGCTCAAATTACTAATGTTTTAGGTTTTAAAAATGATATTAAAGAATTAAGCAAAATTGCTCATGAATTTGGAGCGATTTTAGTTTGTGATGCAGCTCAAAGTGCTCCACATATGAAAATTGATGTCAAAGACTTAGATTGTGACTTTATGTGTTTAAGTGGACACAAAATGTGTGGTCCAACTGGAATTGGCGTTTTATATGGTAAATATGATTTATTAAAAATCACTGATCCTTTTATGACGGGTGGAGGAGATAATGCTCGTTTTGATATGTGTGGGAATGTTGCTTATTTAGAACCACCTGCAAAATTTGAAGCTGGAACAATGAATCTTGCTGGAATTTATGGACTTGGAGCAGCTATTGATTATTTAAATGAAATTGGCATGGAAAATATTGAAAAATATGAAATTGAACTTCATGATTATGCCATTTCTAAGCTTAAAACAATCAAAGATTTAACGATTTATAATGAATCCGCTGATAGTGGAATCATTACTTTAAATTATAATGGTGTTTTTGCTCAAGATGAAGCTAGTTACTTAAATAGTCAAGGAATCTGTGTAAGAAGTGGCGAGCACTGTGCTAAACTTCTTAAAGATATTTTAAAAACACCAGCTACAGTTCGTGTTAGTTTTTATTTTTATAACACCAAAGAAGAAATTGACGAACTATATAAAGCTTTAAAAAATGGAGGTAATTTCTTAGATGCCTATTTCAATTAATCCACAAATGATGCGTGAGATTATTATGGATCACTATAATAATCCACTTCATAAAAAAGTGCCTGAAAATTTAGAAGGTTATAAAAAGATTAGAATGGATAGTGATTCTTGCATTGATGATATTACTATCTATTTAAAAATTGAAAACGATACTATTTTAGATGCTACTTTTGATGGAGTAGCTTGTACTATTTCGACTTCAAGTACTGATATTTTATGTGATTTAATTATTGGTAAAAGTTTAAAAGATGCTCTTTATATTGTTGAGCAATATAAAAATATGATTTATGAAAAAGAATTCGATGATTCAGTTTTAGATGAACTAATCGTTTTTATAAATACACATAAACAAGCGGCTAGAATTAAGTGTGCAACTCTTGGTCCAACTGGAGTTGAAGATATTTTAAATGGAAAAGACGATAAATAGTTATGAATACACAAGATAAAATCAATTTAAAAGAAGATAAAGAGTATAAGTACGACTTTAAAGATGAAGTTAGTAGCATTTTTTCAACTGGTAAAGGCTTAAGTGAAGAAGTTATTAGAGAAATTTCAAAAGCTAAAAATGAACCTGAATGGATGCTTAATTTTAGACTTGATGCTTATCATAAATTTATCAAAATGCCTTTTCCTAACTTTGGACCAGATGTTAGTAATTTAGATTTTGATAGTTATACTTATTTTACTCGTTATTCAAAAGGTGATAAAACAAACTGGGAAGAAGTTCCTGAAACTATTAAAAATACTTTCCAAAAATTAGGCATTCCTGAACAAGAACAAAAATATTTAAGTGGCGCCGCTACTCAATATGAATCTGAAATGGTTTATCACAATATGCTTAAAGAAGTTGAAGAAAAAGGAGTTATTTTTCTTTCAACTGATATGGCTTTACAACTTTACCCAGATTTAGTTAAGAAATTTTTTGGAACAGTTGTGCCAGTTGCTGACAATAAATTTAGTGCTTTAAATGGTGCTGTTTGGAGTGGAGGAAGTTTTATTTATGTTCCAAAAGGAGTAAAACTTGAAAAACCTCTTCAATCCTATTTTAGAATCAATAATGAAAAAACTGGACAATTTGAAAGAACTTTAATTGTTTGTGATGAAGGAAGTGATGTTCATTATGTTGAAGGATGCACCGCACCAATTTATTCAAAAGAATCACTTCACGCTGCCGTTGTTGAAATTATTGTCATGAAAGGTGCTAAATGCCGTTATTCAACAGTTCAAAACTGGTCGAACAATATCGTAAATTTAGTTACAAAAAGAGCGGATGTCTATGAAGATGGCATCATGGAATGGATTGATGGAAATATTGGTAGTCAAACTAATATGAAATATCCAGCTTGTATTTTAAGAGGTGAAAGAGCAAAAGGAATTTGTATTTCAATTGCGGTTGCTGGAAAAGGACAATTTCAAGATGCAGGTGCAAGAATGATTCATGAAGCACCAAATACAACAAGTTCAATTATTTCTAAATCTATTGTTAAAAATGGTGGAACAAGTAATTATCGCGGAACTTGTCGAATTAAAAAAGAAGCTATCAATTCAAAAGCACACATTGAATGTGATACTTTAATATTAGATTCATATTCTAAATCAGATACTATTCCAAAGAATGAATGTCACAATAATTCAAGTTATTTGGAACATGAAGCTACAGTTAGTAAAATTAATGAAGATCAACTCTTTTATTTGATGAGTAGAGGAATTAGTGAAAAAGATGCTACTCAAATGATTATTATGGGATTTATTGAACCATTCTCAAAAGAGTTACCAATGGAATATGCCGTTGAACTTAATCAACTTATTAAAATGGATATGGAGGGAAGTGTAGGATAATGACAAATTACGATTATGATGTAATTGTTGTTGGAGGAGGCCATGCAGGATGCGAGGCTTCTTTTGCTTGCGCTCATAGAGGGTATAAAACTCTTCTTATATCTTTAAATATCAAAATGATGGCTAACATGCCTTGCAATCCTTCAATCGGAGGAAGCGCTAAAGGAATTGTTGTTAGAGAGATTGATGCTCTTGGTGGCATGATGGGTAAAATTTGTGATCAAGAATATCTTCAAATGAAGATGCTTAACACAAAAAAAGGTCCAGGTGTCCAATGTTTAAGAGCCCAAGCTGATAAACATCGTTATCCTCATCATATGCAAGAAGAACTACTTAAAACACCAAATTTAACTGTTTTAGAAGATGAAGTTGTTGATATTTTGCATGATGAAAATAAAGTTTTTGGCGTTGAAACAAAACTTGGTAAAAAAATCACTTCAAAAGCTGTTGTTTTAGCAACTGGCACTTATATGAACAGTGAAATTTTAAGAGGTCATCATAAATTTAGTGGTGGCCCAGATGGAGAAAAACCAAGTGTTGGATTAAGCGATAACTTAAGAAAAATGGGTATTAAACTTCAAAGATTAAAAACCGGCACACCTCAAAGAATCGCTAAGGAATCAATTGATTTTTCAAAAACTGAAATTCAATATGGAAATGTTGATGATCAAGCTTTCAGTTATGAAACACATTCATTTGTTCCTATAAAAGATCAAATTCCATGTTATTTAATATATACAACACCAAAAACACATGAGATTATTCGTAGCAATTTAGAAAAAAGCGCAATGTATGGCGGCTTAGTCCAAGGAGTTGGACCAAGATATTGCCCATCAATTGAAGATAAGATTGTTCGATTTGCCGATAAACCTCGTCATCAACTATTCTTAGAGCCTGAAAGTTATGATACAAATTCAATTTACTTACAAGGCTTTTCGACAAGTATGCCAGAAGACGTTCAAGTTGAAATGGTTCATTCTTTACCTGGTTTAGAAAATGCCAAAATCTTAAAGTATGCATATGCTATTGAATATGATGCACTTGAAAGTGAAGAATTTGATGTTTCATTAATGGTTAAAAAACGGCCTGGATTATTTATTTCTGGTCAAATTTGTGGAACAAGTGGTTATGAAGAAGCGGCAGGTTTAGGTCTTATTGCTGGGATAAATGCTTCAAAATTTATTAAAGGTGAAGAACCATTTATTCTTAAAAGAGATGAAGCTTATATTGGCGTCATGATTGATGATTTAATCACAAAAGGCACAAAAGAACCTTATAGACTTTTAAGTAGTAGAGCTGAATATCGTTTGCTTTTAAGAAGTGATAATGCGGATTTGAGGCTTACTGAATATGGACATGAACTTGGCTTAATTAACGAAGATCGTTATCAAAGATTTTTAAATAAAAAGGAAACGATGCTTAAAATCGCTAAAATTTTAGAAAAAACTTACTTTGGTGAAACAAGTCCGATCAATGATTATTTAATTTCACTAGGCTATGAAAAACTTACAAGTGGCGTTAAAGGAACAGATATTTTAAAAAGAAATGGTGTTTCTTACCACGACCTAAAAAAATATCTAAACTTAGATGAAGAATTGAATCTTGATACACTTGGTGAATTTGAACTAGAAGTAATGATTAAATATCAAGGTTATATCGAAAACGAAAGAAAAGAAGCGAATAAATTTAGAAAGTTTGAAAATATAAAACTTTCTAAAAACTTAGATTATCTAAATATGGATGGTTTAAGACTCGAGGCTCGTCAAAAACTTGATATGGTTAAACCAGAAACTTTAGGTCAAGCTAGTCGTATAAGTGGAGTTAATCCAAGTGATATTTCTGTATTAATATTAAATTTAAAAAAGGATAAAGTCGATGGAATTAAGTGATTTAAAAAAAGTCGATTTTCTTAAAGATTTAGATGATAAAAAAATCGAACTTTTAGAAAAGTACATGACTTTCACCTTAGAAGAAAACAAAAAATTTAATTTAACTTCACTTGATTCTAAAGATGATTTTATTATCAAAAACATCCTAGATTCATTACTAATAGTTAAGACGATAGATTTTGACATTAGTAGTAAAAGATTTATTGATATTGGTAGTGGAGCAGGACTTCCTGGAATTCCATTAGCAATCTACTATTCTAATACTAATTTCACTTTACTTGAGCCGACCACGAAAAGAGCGAATTTTTTAAAGCAAGTAATTAGTTTATTAGATCTTAAAAATGTAAGCGTAATCAATGAAAGAGCAGAGATCTTAGCTAGGTCAAATTTTGAGAAATTTGATTGTGCAACAGCTCGTGCGGTTGCCAATATTAACATATTATTAGAATTTGCCATGCCTTTAGTCAAAGTTGGCGGATTATTTATCGCATATAAGGGAAAAAACTACGAAAATGAAGCTTTTAGTATTGATTTAGCACTTAATCAGTTGAAAACTAGTAGTAAATTAGTAGTTAATTTTGAATTACCGTTTACATCTGAAACTAGAAATTTCGCTATTTTTGAAAAAAATGAAGAAATTTCAAACAAATATCCTATAAATTATAGTTTAATAAAAAAGAAACCATTATAAAGAGATCATTATGAAGAATTGGGTTATATCAGTCGTTAATCAAAAAGGCGGTGTTGGAAAAACTACAACCGCAATAAATTTAGCTGCATCTTTAGCACATCTTGGAAAGAAAGTTTTAATCATAGATTTCGATGCACAAGGGAATAGTTCAAGAGGTTATGGCATTGACATTACCTTATTGAACAAAACTATTTTTGAAGCCCTTATTGGAAAATATGATATAAATGCTATTATTAAAAAGACGTTAGTTAAAAATGTAGATGTTGTTCCTGCGAATTTAAGATTATCCTATTTTGATAGTGAAATCGGAAATTTACACGTAGAGCCTTTTATGGTTTTAAAAAATGTTTTATCTAAATTAAGCAAAAGCTACGATTTTATTTTAATTGATTGTCCTCCAAGTTTAGGACTTTTATCAATCAATGCTTTGACAGCTTCTAATTCAGCTCTTATTCCTGTTCAATGTGAATATTTTGCAATGGAAGGTCTAGCTCAAGTTTTATCTAGTATTAAAAAAGTTCAATCTAGCTATAATCACAACCTAGAAATTGAAGGCTTTTTACTTACAATGTATGAAACAAGATCAACATTAGGCAAAGAAATTGTTAGCCAAGTTAGAGGTTTATTTAGAGAAAACACATTCAATGTTGAAATTCCTCGTAATATTTCAATTAGCGAAGCTAGTGGAAAAGGAATGCCAGTTCTTTTATATAGACCAACTAGTGCAGGAGCAAAATCATATCTTCAACTTGCAAGGGAGATTTTAGACAATGACAGCAGAAGAAAATAAAAAAACACTTATTCAAAACGATCTTAAATCACTTATTGAAAGATTTTCAAAAGATGATGTTATAAGTGGAATTGATAAAAATTATCAAAGAGAAAACGTTAAATATTTATCATCTGATGAAATCGTTGATAATTCCTTTATTAAAGATGCAAAAATTGATAAAGAAACAATTAGAAATATTGAAAAATCAATTATTGAAAGAGGAATTTACAATCCTCTAATCGTTAGAGAAACTAAAAAAGGAAAATATGAAGTTATTTTAGGTCGTAAAAGATGGATTGCTTCTAAAAAATTAGATTATAAAAAAGTTCCTGTCCTTATTAAAAATTATGACGATCAAGAAACTTTATTAATCCTTCTTTGTGACGCAAGAGAAAATAAAAATTTTAATCCAATAGAAATAGCTCTTGTTATAAAACATTTAGCAGATGATTTTAAATACAAGAAAAAAGATATTGCTGGAATTTTACACTGTTCATGCGGACAAGTTAGTAATTATTTATCGCTTTTAAACATGCCAAAAGATGTAATTTATGATATTTCAACAAATAAATTATCTTTCGGACACGCTAAAGCTATTTCTAGACTTAAAGAAAAAGATATAAAAAACATTATCAAAAGAATCTATGATTATAGTTTAAGTGTTCGTGATACTGAAAAATTAGCTTTCAAGATTGAAGATAAAAATGTTCGTATCAAAAAAGAATATGTAATCAGAAAGAAGAACAAAAGTATCGTTATCAAAGTTAGTAACGAGGAAAATTTCAACAAAATCTATAAAAAAGTTAGTGAACTTCTTAAAAAAGAATTTTAATTGCTTGAGATAGATGTATAATTAAATTGCTTCAGGGAGAGGTGAAATTCCTTATTGGCGGTATACCCCGCGAGAGTTAAACTCACGAACTAGTGAAATTCTAGTGGCAGCAGTAAAGTCTGATATAAAGAAGTAAGTTTTATACTTTTTTAGGACCTGAAGTGTAGGAGGTCCTTTTTTTATGAACAAGAGAAGAAGAGTAATTAATTACATTACTCAAACCGCTATATTTGGCGGATTAGCTGCAATTTTATATTGCGTCCCAGGTTTGCAATTTCAATTACCATTTGTAGCGCCTGGATTTATGTCAGTGCATCTTGATGAAATTCCAATTCTAATTTCTTCGTTTGCTTATGGTCCGCTTTTAGGTGTTTTTGAAATTATTTTAAAAACATTAATTAAATTGCCAATGACATCAAGTTTATGTGTTGGTGAACTTGGCGATATGCTTTATTCAATGGCTTTAATTATTCCAGCCGCACTCATTTATAAAAAGAATCGCACATTTAAAGGCGCCATAATTGGTTTATCAGTTGGAGTTATTGCCAATTTATTTATGACTTCAATTGTTAATTTATATACTATTTTCCAATTATATAAATTAGTTTATGGTTTTGAAGATGGATATATTGCTGGTGCCTTTGATGCAATATTTAACTGGAACCTAACAAGCGATTTTGATCCTCGCATTGCAATCTTGTTATTGCCATTTAATTTAATTAAAAACGCAATAGTAGTTGGAGTAACTTTTATCGCTTATAAGCCATTAAGATTTCTTTGCGAAAAAGTTTATAAATATTAAATCAAGAAAACAAAATGCCTCGCTATAAAGCGAGGCATTTAATTTATAAATTGTATAGAAGCTTATTCTTTTTCAATAGCGCCAGCTGGGCAATTGCCAATAGCTTCATCAACAACAGCTTCATCCATTTCACCGATAACTGTTGCTTTACCATCTGCGTCAAATTCGAATGTTTCTGGATAGCTACCAACACATAAACCACAACCGATGCATGCTTCTGCGTTTACTTTAACTTTAACTGCCATTTTCCTTAACCTCCAATAACAAGTATATCAATTAATTGCGTTTTTACAAGAATTTTCAAGGTTAGTCATCTATAACGTTTTTGATTAATTACCATATAGTATCTTTTTTATATATAGAGTAGTGGCTTGATTAATTTCGTTAAGCAAAGAGCTTATCGAACTAAGCAAAAAGTTTCGTTCGAAACATAATTAATAGAAAAATCACTACTTTTTTACCAAATTTAATCAAAAAATGCGTAATTTTATGCAATTTATTTAATTAATATTGTTTAAATGGAAGTGCAAATGTTATATACTATTAACGATAAAATTCTTAAGGAGGAATTTAAACATATGGCTATTAAAGTAGCAATTAATGGATTCGGAAGAATCGGACGTCTTGCATTTAGACAAATGTTCAGAGCTGAAGGTTATGAAATCGTTGCAATTAACGATTTAACAGCACCAGCTATGTTAGCAAACCTTTTAAAATATGACTCAGCTCAAGGAAGATACGCATTAGCAGACAAAGTTACATCAACAGATCATTCAATCATCGTCGATGGAACAGAAATCGAAATCTTAAGCGAAAAAGATGCAGTTAACCTTCCATGGAAAAAACTTGGTGTTGATGTTGTCTTAGAATGTACAGGCTTCTATACAAAGAAAGAAAAAGCTATGTCACACATCACTGCAGGTGCTAAAAAAGTTATCATCTCAGCTCCAGCAGGAAACGACTTAAAGACAATTGTCTATGGTGTTAACGAAAAAACATTAACAAAAGATGACCAAATCATTTCAGCAGCAAGCTGTACAACAAACTGTTTAGCTCCAATGGCTGGCGCATTAAACAGCTTATATCCAATCGTCTCTGGTATCATGACAACAGTTCACGCTTATACTGGTGACCAAATGGTTCTCGATGGACCACACAGAAAAGGTGATTTAAGAAGAGCAAGAGCAGCTGCTGTTAACATTGTTCCTAACAGCACAGGTGCTGCAAAAGCAATCGGTCTTGTTATTCCAGAACTCAATGGTAAATTAATCGGAAGTGCTCAAAGAGTTCCAGTTTGCACAGGTTCAACAACAATTCTTGTTGCTGTTGTCGAAGGCAAAGATGTTACAAAAGAAAGCATCAACGAATATATGAAAGCTCATACATCCGAAAGCTATGGTTACAACGAAGATCAAATAGTTTCAACTGATGTTATCGGTATGAGATATGGTTCATTATTTGACGCAACTCAAACAATGGTTAGCAAAATTGATGATACACATTATCAAGTTCAAGTCGTTGCTTGGTACGATAATGAAAATTCATATACTAGCCAAATGGTTAGAACAATCAAATACTTTGCTGAATTAAAATAGTTAAATAATTTGATTTTAAGGGGCTAATAATGAACATATTAGGCCCCTTTTCTATATTTAAGGAGTACATAATGAATACAATTGATAATTTAAAAGGACTTAATGGTAAAAAGATTCTTGTTAGAGTTGATTTTAACGTCCCTTTAAAAGGTACAGAAGTCAGAGACGACAATAGAGTCGTCGCAGCTTTACCTACAATTAAAAAATTATTAAGCGAGGGTGCTGCTTTAGTTTTAATGTCCCATCTTGGAAAAATTAAATGGGGTAAAGTTGATGATGCTGAAATCGCTAAAGAAAAAGAAAAGAACAATATGGAATATGTTTATCCTGTTCTTGCAAAACATTTAGATGGCGTCACAGTTAAATTCTGCAAAGCTACAAGTGGTGATGAACTTAAAGAAGCTATCGCTGGATTAAAAGCTGGTGAAGTTTTACTTGTTCAAAATACTAGATATGAAAAAGGCGAAAGTAAAAACGATGCAAAACTTTCTGCTGAATGGGCAAGCTATGTTGATGGCTTTGTAATGGATGCTTTCGGAAGTGCTCATAGAGCTCATGCTTCAACACATGGTGTTCCAGAAATCTTAAAGAAAGAAGGAAAACCAGTTGCTTTAGGTTACTTAATGGAAAAAGAAGTTAAGAACTTAGGCGCTTGCGTCAAGGGCGATGTCCATCCATATATTGCAATTCTTGGTGGATTTAAAGTTTCCGATAAGATTAAAGTTATCGATTCCTTACTCAAAAAATGCGATAAGATTTTAATTGGTGGAGCTATGGCTTACACATTCTTAAAAGCATTAGGAAACAAAACTGGAAACTGCCCAGTTGAAGATGATCAACTTGATTATGCTAAAAAATGCTATGAAAGTGGCAAAATTATGCTTCCAGTAGATAATGTTATTGCTGATGGATTTGACAATTACAATCCAGATAACATTAAAACTATTAATAATGATGTCATTCCAGATGGCTATCAAGGTTTAGATATTGGTCCAAAAACAATTAAAAATTATAGAGAAGAAATTGCAAAAGCAAAATTAATCTTCTGGAACGGACCAATGGGTGTTTTTGAAGATGAACACTTCCAAAAAGGTACAATCGAAGTTTGTAAAGCAATCACAGATAACACAGAAGCTTTCTCAGTTATCGGTGGTGGTGATAGCGCAGCAGCTGCAAAACAATTCGGTTATGCTAATAAATTCTCACACGTTTCAACAGGTGGCGGTGCTTCCCTTGAAATGATTGAAAATGATGGACATCTTCCAGGAATTGATGTTATTGGATAATTTATGAGAAGAAAATTATTACTTGGAAACTGGAAAATGAATAAAACCCCTAGCCAAGCAGTTGAATTTGCTAAGGCTAGTAAAGATCTTGGTAAACTTGCCAGAAGTAACAAGGTTGATATGGGCGTTTGTGTTCCTTATATTGATTTAGTTCCTGTTAAAAAAATTATTAAAAAATCTTTAATTGTTGGTGCTGAAAATTGCCACTACGAAGATCATGGTGCTTATACTGGTGAAGTATCAATTCCAATGTTAAAAGAAATCGGAATTGATTGGTGTATTATTGGTCACTCTGAAAGAAGACAATATGATGGCGAAACAAGTGAAAAGTGCAATAAAAAGATTCTTGCTTTATTAAAAAATAATATGGTCCCTGTTTATTGCTGTGGAGAATCACTTGAAACATATGAAGAAGGCAAAACAAAAGAATTTGTTAAAGAGCAAATTATTGCTGGCTTCAAAGATGTTGCTTATGAAGACGCTGCAAAAGTAGTCATCGCTTATGAACCAATCTGGGCAATCGGAACTGGTAAAAATGCAAGTGAAGAAATTGCAGAAGACATTTGTAAGTTCATTAGAAACATCATTAAAGATTTATATGATAGAAAAGTCGCTAACAAGATTAGAATCCTTTATGGCGGAAGTGTTAAACCAGCTTCAGTCAAAGGCTATCTCTCTCAAAAAGATGTTGATGGCGCTCTTGTTGGTGGTGCAAGCTTAGAAGTTGAATCATATAAAGAACTTTTAACTTCAATTCTTTAATTAATTTAAGGTGTCTTTATTTACATCGTAAAGACACCTTATTTTCTTTATAAAGCATGTTAATATTTAAAAAATCATGCAAAACCCCATTATTTTTTAAAAGAAGTCAATAGAACTTAGATAAATAAATATATTGTCAATTATTTTCAAACGTTTTATTGATTAAAAATGTATTTATTTATGTAAGTAATATTTCTGGAGGTATCTATTTTGGAAAGTTACGTTGAACAAAATCCTGCTAGTAAGGTATTTGATGATCAAGTTAGTAAAAGTAAGTTCTATAGTCAAATTTTCTTATATTTTGGCTTAGGTATTTTATTAACTGCAGTTGTTTGTCTTATTGTCTCTTGGGCTTTTAATTCTATTTGGCCTATATCAACAATTATTGATGGCGAACTTATTTTAAACGAAGAAACTTTAGGGGTTTATGTAGGCTTAATTATCGCTAGTTCGCTAGCTTTATTAATTCTTTCCTTTGTTATTACTTTTAAATCATTAAAAGGTAGTGGCTCAATTCTTGTTCCTTACGTTTTATATTCAATGGTAATGGGATTATTATTATCTTCATTTACCTTCTTCGTTGGTGATACATATATCATTGGTGAAGCTTTATTTATTACAGCATTAATCTTTTTAGGAATGTGTGGAATTGGCTATTTAACACATAATAAGCTTGCCACATGGGCTAAAGTTGCTATCGGCTTATCTCTTACTGTAGTTCTTTTATCTTTATTAAATTTAGTTTTTATTCCTTTTGTTGTTTTCGGTGGTAATTTTGCCGCTTATGAAGGATATATAATTACTTATTTAATCACTGAAGGTGTTGTTTTACTTTTATTTATTGTTATGACAGCATTTGATATGGCAAGAATTAGAACAATTGCTGAAAGAGGATATGGTAGTAAAAATTTAGCCTTATACTGTGCTTTAACTCTTTATAGTGATTTTATTACTTTATTTATTTACGTCTTAAGAATTTTAGTGACAATTGCGGCAAGTAGCCGAAAATAAAACAAGCAAATAATAATTTTAAAAATAGGTTTCCATAAATGGAAACCTATTTCTTTTTATATAATTGTTTCATCTTTTTGATATCTTTACTTCTAAAAGTTGAAAGATATTTTTTGTATTGTTCATTTAAAAATTTCTCATAACTTGATTCAGTAGCTGGATTGATTATGAAAAACTTCATATTTTTGATAATATCAGGCAAATATTGAAGATGTGGCCAAACTTCAGGTTGATCGTAAGGATATTTTTCGTCTTCAGATACATTAACAG
>CALVLC010000018.1 GCA_944336335.1 uncultured Bacilli bacterium
ACGACGAGCTTTCCCTTTTGTCAATTCATCTGGTTTTAATAAACCTTTTTTGTCCCAATTACGAAGCGTTGTTGTTGTAACGCCGAGAATTCTTGCTGCTTCACTGATATTAACTAATTTTCCCATACAAATATTATATCATAAATATATAAATATTGTATAGTATTTTATAATTATTTATAAGAATAAATTATCAGTTAACAGCCCTTTATCTTTAGTATTTATCAGTAATGGTTCTAACCATTTAAAAGATTTATCAAAGTTTGCTTTATTTGTCTTTAGCTTTACTTATTTAACACGTTGGATAAGCTATGCAAGTCAAGGAATCTTTTCTGCAATTGAAAAACCTGTTCCAGCAATCATGATTTCTCTTGGAATCTCGTTTGTTTTCCCGCTTATTTTAATTCCTTGCTTCGCTCAATTGAATTTACTTGGAATTTGGTTGAATTTCCCTATCACTAGTTTACTTACTGGATTATTATGTATTTTTCTTATTTATATATACGTATATAGAAGAAAAATACTATCTGACCAAAGTGATAAAACAAGTGAAGCTTCAACTAGTGAAGAAAATCCAACTATTGATAATTTAAATTAAATTGTTTTTCATCTATACTTATAAAGACAGTAGAGGTGAAATATGATAGCAGATGAACTTATTACATATCTTTTAGAGAAATATAAAGATAATGTAACTGAAGATGGAAAAATTGATAAAGATAATTTAAGTAAAGATGATTCTAAACTTGTCGATCTTTATATTAGACTTAGCAAAGCCGATAACGAAAGTGAAATAAAAAAGTGTGCTAAAGAAATTTTAAAGATAAATCCTGATGATATTGATGTTCAAATTTCTTTACTTGCAAGTGAATCTAAAAATGGCGAAAACTTTCTTGAAAGACTCCTTGTAATTGAAGAAAAATACAAAGATGATTTCTATAAAAGAAACAAGATTGGCAAGGTTTTAATTGAAAACGCACCTTTAAATTTATCAAAAGACATGCTAAATAGACCTTTTTTACGTCTTTTAGTTCAAATAGGTTTAACATCTTTTCATGAAGGAAATTTAAAGCAAGCTTACGATTACTTCACAAAGGTATATAACTTTGCACCCATGATGCTTGAAAGTTTCAATGAAGAATATGCTCTTTCTTGCATTCAAACTGAAAAATATGCTCAATTAGATAAGCTTCATGAAATATTACCTAATAGTAGGGGCACAAAATTAGCTTTTGCTATCAAAGAATATCTCGAAAATCACGACCTCAATTCTTTAAAAGAAAACTTTAACGAACTAAATCCTTATTTATATGTGCTTTGCTCACAAGGTCTAGAAATTGGTGAAGAAGATCTTGCATATTGCATGCAATTAAATCCATATCTAAAAGGATCCGTTACAGAAGCTTTACACCTTTACTCCAATTTAACCACTATTAATGATGGAGCAATAATTAACGAACTTGTCGAAAATATTGAAAAGACAGAATCATATTCAAGTATCTTTAATTTGATGAGTGAAGAGGACTTTACCATATATGCCTATTTGCTAAAGCTTTTTGATAATGACTCAATTGATTCTTTTACTTACGAAGACTTCTTAAATGGATGTTTAGGAAAACCTTGTGAAGATAAGACTGTTGAGGAAACATTATCAAATCTTCAAAAATTAGATGATGAAAAAATGATTGAACATGCTTTCAATACTTTTGTTGAAATTTCATTACTTCAAAAAGACGAAGATAAAAAATATCGTTTTACAGAGACGACTGTTATTTTCCATAACACATTTGTAGCTTATTTAAATGAGCAAGCTTAAGTTGAAAGAGAGGTATAAAAAATGGAACACGTTTTAATCACTGGTTCTGCAAGCGGATTAGGCCTTGAATTTGCAAAACTCTACGCAAAAGACGGACAAAATTTGATTTTAGTTGATGTCAATGAAGACGGTTTGAAGAAGGCACAAGAAACTCTTGCTTCATTAAATTCTAAAATTGACATCGTTACTTTTAAGTGCGATTTGTCCTTGCTTAGTGAACTCAAAGCTCTTACAAACTTTTTAGAAGAGAAAAATTACTACGTATCAACACTCATCAATTCCGCAGGTTTTGGTGATAGAGAAGACTTCATTAAAATGGATATTGAAAAGCAAATCAAAATGAGTGAAGTCAATTGCAACGCTCTTTTATATTTGTGTCACTATTTTGGAACCAAGATGGCAATGGCAAAAGAAGGACATATTATTAATGTTTCTTCAATTGCTGGATTTATGGCTGGACCTTATATGTGTACATATCATGCGACTAAAGGTTATGTTTTACTTTTAAGCGAATCAATTGGCTATGAACTTAGAAAACATAATGTTAAAGTTTTGACTTTATGTCCTGGACCATTCAAATCAAACTTTGTTAAATTAGCTCATAATGATTATACATTTAAGAAGATCAAGCCATTTGAGGCCAGTGAAGTAGCATTAAAAGCTTATAAAGCATCCAAAAAAGGTAAGAGAATGTTGATTACTGGTGTTAAAAATAAATTAACAGTATTCATTACAAGATTTTTCCCTAGAAGACTTGTTACTTACACAAGTGCTAAAACAATGAAAGAATAAATACCTCCTCACTAATATAAAGGAGTTTATTTCAAATTTTTTAAAAGAAATTCAATTTTTCCACTAATTTTTAACTTAAATTGTATTATATAAGTGATAAGACATTTTTATGTTAAGAAATGAGGTATTTTATGAAGCAAAGGAAATGGATTTCAAAAGCAATTAGTTTAATTACATCAATACTTCTAGTTGTATTAGGCATACTTGCTCTTTGCTCTAGAGATAATTTTGCTGATACACTCGGCATTATTAGCGGAATTTTCTTAATAGCGGTAGGTATAGTTAGCATAATTTATGCAGTTGTTATCAAGAGAATGATTTTAGGAAGTGGCTGGCTGATTACGCAAGGTGTTCTAGCTATAGTTTTAGGTATATTTCTTTGTGTAATTCAAGATGCTTCTATTTTCTTAATATCTTTTATATTGGCTACCTGGTTAGTTATTAGGGGCGTTTCAAAAATGTGGGAATCGACAACGTTAAGAAGATTTAGAGTATCAACTTGGCGGTTAACTCTTTTGGTTGGCGCTCTATATTTTATACTTGGTTTATTGTTATATATTTTCCAACCTATTGCTAATAATGTAATTATCATTTTAATTGGAACTTTCTTTATTGTTAGTGGTGTTTTAAATATCATTGAACTATTTGATGAAAGCAAGCGTGAAAAGAGAGAGGAAAATATTATTAAGACAATTAATAAATCTATTAATAATGATATTGATCATATAGATATAGATTTCACTAAAGAAGATAAATAATCATTTAAATTGTGTTTTTACAAAAAGCTACTGGCGAGAGTGTTGGTGGTCTTTTTTGATCTTAGAAATAAATTTATTCTTTCTAATCTTTATTAGATTTTTTCGTTAATAACAAATATTCTTTCATTTGAAATTAAGATAGTATTAAGACTAAGTAGTTTTTTAAATCACTTTAAACATTGAATTTTAAAATATTATTCGTGTGGAGGTAAAAAATATGCCTAAAAGAAGGATATTTGGGATTCTAACTCTCTCAGCTTTTTGCGTATTCGGAATGGTCGGATGTGCAAATGGTGAAACAGAAGGATTAGATCCTGAAATTAGATTAAATGCTGATAGTCAATTAGTATTCGTTGGTGAAACTATTACACTAAAAGCAAATCTATTAAATGATGATAATTTAGAAGATAAAACTCTTGTTTGGGTATCTTCAAATAATTCATTAGCAACTGTTGATAATGGTGTTGTAACAGGTGTTAATGAAGGAACTGTCACTATCACAGTTGCCTTAAATAGTGATTTAAGTGTAAGAGCAAGTTTTGAATTACAAGTTGTAAATAGAGATGAAACAATAGATTCAGAAACTCAATTCGAACTTGTTATTTCTTCTTTACCAATAAAAACAATTTATACACAAGGAACTTACTTAGATTTAACAGGTTTGACTATAACTAAAGTGGCTATTGGAGAAGAACATACTGATATTGGTGAAGTTGTAACTAATTACACAACTAATCCAAAAGATGGAACTTACTTAAGTAATATTGGAACTTTTGAAATTGTTGTTTCTTGTCCAGGTTGTAAAAGTGCAAGTTTTGAATACGAAGTTATCGAAGCACCAACTGATGAAAGTTTTGTTAATGTTTTGACTTTAATCGATGATGAAGACGAAAATTATCAATTGGATATTGATCTTTCTCTTCAAACAACATCTGGCTTAACTCATATAACAACTCGTGAAATATATACGCCAACCGCTTATTATTACCAAGCTTTTGATAGTCAAGGAGTTGAAACTCAAGCATATGGTTTTGCAGAAGGTGGAATTATAAGAGACGAAAACAATCAAACTATACATAGAAGAGGTGTGTTTAGATTTACGCTAGATGAAAATGATCAAGTTGTTCCTGGTGTTTACTATAATCACGGAAGTAATGTTTACGCAACATCTGCAAGCAATAAAGTTGTTTCTAAAATTGAAGCACTAGATCCAGATTTAGCACCAACTAGATTAATCGATGATTCATATTTTAACGTCACAGATTCTGAATATATTTCTAATTTATTAGCTCAAGTTGGCTTAGCTGCTTCTAATGCAACATTACTAGATAATGTTAAAGCTTTCGTTGATAGTGAAAATAGTTTTAGAGTAGTGATGACTTTTGTTAACGATATAGGAACTTTAACTTATAACTTCTCTAATATTGGTGAAGCAGTTATTCCAAGCATTCAAGAATATCTTGACTCTGGGAAAGCTGGAGCAGATGGACCAGAAGAGATGCTCGAAGTTGCTGAAGCTGCAAATCTTAATAATTATTCAGTTAATTTAGGTCAATATGATACAGGTTTAGTACCTTTAGATATTGGTCGCGTATATTACACTGAAAATTATATGTATTGCGATTATACAGAAGATTTTATTTCTTATATGAGGGCTTTAGATTCATCGCAACAAGTAGTTGATTATGGTTACGTCATGATAGGAGAAGAAATTTATTCATTTACTGCTCCATTTACTGATGGTCATAATGAAGTAATGTTATCTAGTGAACCAGTCAATTCAAATAGAACAATTCCTCAATATTGCGGATATATTAGTCAACTTGATTTATTTGATGATACTAATTTAGATTACTTTGAAGCTGGTCAACTTAACGCCAACTATAGTGGATATATGGCTTACTATAGAAATTTATGCGAAGACGTTAACGAAGTTTTAGGCTTTGATACATCCGAAACTTATGAACCATTTTCAACTGGTGTTGTTAATATTGTAAGAAACAGTGAAGACGAAATTTCTGAATTTGGAATTTTCTATGCAGTCAGAGCTTCGGGTGGCATAAGTTTTTACGTTCGTACATTTGAAGATATAGGTGAAACTTCATTCCCAGTTATGGAAGATTTTCTAGGAAATACATCGAATTAGTGAGGTAATTGTATGAAGAAAAGATTTTTATTAACTGCATGTTTATCAATTTTAACTCTATCAAGTGCCACATTAATTACATCTTGTGGAGATGGTTTAGTAGAGCAAGGTGAAATCGGAGTTTTAATAAATAATGCTCGTGATATTCTTGTTGGACAAGAAGTTCAACTTGAAGCCTTAGTTACTGGTGCTGAAGTAGGTGCTTCATGGACTAGTAGTGATAATAGTGTTGCAACAGTAAATTCACTTGGTACAGTTAAAGGTTTAAAAGCTGGGACAGCAACAATTACGGCAACAGTTGCAACTGGAACTGGAGAAGATATAAAAATAATTACAGATTCTGTTTCGATTACAGTTTTACCAGAAGATGCGAATATATATCATGTAAGATTTGAAAACTATGATGGAACACTTCTTTATGAAACTGATGTTGAAAAAGGTGTAGCAGTTGAATACGAAGGTGAAACTCCTACAAGATTAAGTTCAGATTTATATAACTATACATTTAGTGGACGGAATGTTGATCCTACATTAGGTGTTCAAGAAGATACAGTCTTTGTTGCTCAATTTGCAGAAAGTGAAATTGATTTCAGTAAATATTCATTCCTTTTAACAACCGGTGGACAATATTATGTTGCTTATAGTGGCGATGAAACTAATGTTGTATTACCAACAAGTTACAACTATAGAGAAGTTGTCGGAGTTGCTGGTCAAGCCTTTGCTGGAAACACAACTATAGAATCAGTAACTTTAGGCGAGAACTATATTTACATTGGCCAAGGTGCTTTCTATGGTTGCAGCAATTTAAAAGAAGTTAATCTTGGTAATTCTTTGCAACTTATTGATACACAAGCTTTTGATCTTTGTAGAGGTTTAACAGAAGTGTATTTACCTGATACAGTTACTGCAATTGGACCTGGTGCTTTTAGATATTGTTCTAATCTAGAAACAATCAATTGGCCAACTTCGCTTCAACAAATTCAATCATCAGCATTTCAATCCTGTTCTAAACTTGTTATTGATGAATTCCCTGAAACTCTCAGATTAATTGGTGATGATGCTTTCCAAGGAGCTCTTGAAATTGCTGGAGAAATAGTTTTCCCAGATTCATTAGAATATTTAGGAAGTAGCTCTTTTAGTAACACAAAGATTACAAGTGCAAATATACCTGCACTGGTTGCTAATGAATTTGAAATATCTCCATTCTTTGCAATTAGTACACTTGAAAGTATTAATGTAAGCCCAGAAAATACTTTATATAGTTCAATTGATGGAGTCTTATTTGATAAAACTCAAGAAACATTAATTCAAATTCCACCAAAATATGCCGGAGAAAACGGTGTATATGATGTTCCTGAAACAGTTACTACCTTAGATAGATATTGTGGAAGTATTTTAACTGAACTTAAAACAGTTAATTTACCTAGCTCTGTAAAAACTGTTAATGATTATAGTTTTTACTTAAGTAATGTTGAACATGTTACTTTTGGGCAAGATGCTGAAAATGTAACTTTTGGTTGGTATGTTTTCTCTAATTCAACACTTAAAGATTTTGTTGTTCCATATGGAGTTACAGGTATTTCTAATTATATGTTCTATGATGCAAATGACCTTGCAACAGTAACAATGCCTGATTCAGTCCAAAGCATAGGTGAATATGGCTTCTATGGAACTGCTATAACAGATTTAAAACTACCTGATTACATTCAAATTCTTGAATATAATTCTTTTGCAAGAAGCAATATTCATGAAGTATTCATACCAAAATCAGTTAACACAATTGAAAGCGGACCATTTAATAATTGCACAAATTTAGAAACAGTAACTTTCGAAGAAGGCATCGATCTTATTGAATGGAGTGGATCAATGTTTGATGATTGTGTAAATCTAAAAACAGTTAATGGACCAATTCCAGTTCCTAGCGAAGAAGATGATGGCTACATTCAATTACCTTTCTCTACATTTAGAAAGAGTCAAATAACAAGTATTGAAATTCCAGAAGGTATCGAAAAAATTGGTAATTGGTGCTTTGACGGGAGTTCTTTAGAAGAAATCACATTACCTAAATCACTTAAATACATAGGAAAAGGTGTGTTTAGAGACGTTGAAAATTTACAAATCAACTATCGTGGAAGTGAAGAAGAATGGAAAGCAATTACTATCGAACTTGAAAGCGGAAATGAAATTGCTGCTGAAACATGGAACATCACTTATAACTATCAAGGTGTAACCGAATAGTGGAGGACGAGTAATATGAAAAGAAAATTAAATGTATGTGCTCTTTTAGCTCTAGCTACTTTCTCTTTAACTGGTTTAGGATTTACAAATGTAGAAGAAAGCACTAAAGCAGCAGCTGCTTTAGATGAAGTAACAGAAGAAGATGAGACCAAAATAACTTCTTTAGAACTTACAGGTCCAAAAACAATAAAAGAAGGGAAATCTGCACAGTTAAATATTAAATTTAGCAATTTTAAAAATGGAAGACTTACTTGGAGAAGCACCAATGAAAACGTTTTAAGCGTTGATCAAAAAGGTGAAGTTACTGCTTTAGATGCCGGCAAAGCAACTATTGAAGTTACCAACACAAGTGAATTTGAAGGAGAAAGCATAAGTGATAGCTTAGAGATTGAAGTCATTGGAAAAGAACAACAAGTCTTTTCAGTTCAATATGTTGATTTTGATGGCACTCTCCTTTATGAAACACAAGTAAAACTTGGCGAAGATGCACCTTTTGTCGGACAAGAACCAAAGAGGAGTGCTGATCATAATTTTGCCTACATTTTCAGTGGTTGGGACAAAGAAGCTACTGATGTAAATAGTAATCTAGTGTTAACTGCTCAATATGAAACTAGAGATATTTCAGACTATGTTTTTGTAAGAAATAGTGGTGAAAACTCATATAGACTTTATTACTATCTTGGTGAAGAAGAAGAGATCACAATCCCTGAAGTTTATAATGGCTTACCAGTTACAGCAATTGATAGTTTAGCTTTCCAACAAGCAACTATTAAAAAGGTCACTTTATCTAACTCAATTGGTGTGATTAACGATAGAGCCTTTAGAAATCTTACAACATTAGAAGAAATTGTAATTCCTGATTCAGTTTATGATTTCGGAACTGAAGTTTTTGAAGGTTGTGAAAACTTAAAGAAAGTTACTCTTCCTAGTACTTTAAAAGAAATTCCTGAAAGCACATTTGCTGACTGCCCAAAATTAACAGAAGTCGTATTTTCAGATCGAATTGCAAGAATTGGCGAAAGTGCTTTTGAAGGATGCACAAGTTTAACAAGCATCACTTTACCTGATAGAGTTAGCGCTATTGGCAAAAATGCCTTTAAAGAATCAGGATTGACTAGTTTCACTCTGCCTGCTGAATGTGAAGAAATAGGCGAAAGTGCTTTCCAAGACTGTCTTACTTTAAGTGAATTTACTTGGAATAAAGTTGCAACCACAATTTCACGTAACTGTTTTAATGGCTGCGCACTTTTAAAGAGCTTTGTCTTTGAAACTCAAGTTAATACTATAGATTATGGCGCTTTCCAAGAATCTGGTCTTGTTACTTTAGATGTTCCATCAACAGTAACAACTTTTGGTGCTATGCCTTTTAGAGATTGTCTTAATTTAGAGACTGTTAAATTAATGGCAAATGTTCAATCTGTACCAAGATCTTGTTTTTATGGTTGCGAAAAATTGGCAACCATCACGTTAAGTGACACAATCACATTTTTTGAAACAAACGCGTTCCAATATTGTGCAATTTCAAGTCTTGTTGGAATTATTTCTGAAAAAATAACTTCTATAAGTAATTATTGCTTTGCAGGGACAAATTTAAGTGGTGAAATCGTTCTTCCAGGCCATATTAAAACTATTGGTAATAGTGCTTTCTGGCAATGCCATTCGTTAGAATCAGTTATTATGGAAGAAGGTATTACAAGTATTGGAAATAGTTGTTTTGAAAAGTGTGAATCTTTAAGTAAAGTTTCTATACCTGCTTCACTTACAAAAATTGGTGACAGTGCTTTTGGTGAAACCAATATTGAAAGCTATACTGTTGCTAGTGGAAATAGCTTATATTCAAGTATAGATGGCAATTTACTTAATAGTGACGGCTCAATATTACTCCAATATGCTTTCGGTAATACAGCTACCTCTTATAAGTTACCTGATTCAGTTCTTGAATTAAGTAGTGGATCTTTCGCTGGTGCTACTAATTTAAAATCTATTGACTTAAATGTTGTACAAAAAATTAATAGTGAAGTTTTCACTAATTCAAGTATTGAATCTTTAGTTATACCAGAATCATTATTTGCTAATGGACTTTCTTCAAGTGCATTTGTTGAAATGTTAAATTTGAAAGAAGTTACATTTAACGCAACTAATGTTGTTGATCTTCCTCAAAGTTTATTTTATCAAGATACAAGCCTTGAAAAAGTAGTCTTTAATAATGATGTCGAAACAATTGCAAGCTATGTTTTTAGTGGATGCACTGGATTAAAAGAAATCACATTACCATCTTCTTTAAGAACAATAGCTCAAAATGCTTTCTTAGGTACAGAAATATTTACTATTAATTATGGTGGAACTAAAAGTCAATGGAACAGCATTACAAAAACTGGCGCTAACTTCGCTAAAGGAACAAAGATTGTTTGTACTGATGGTGAAGTTATAATGTAATCCATAAAACCTTTTACCATTTTAAATAGACTAGCAAAATAAGCTGTTTGCTATATGTAAGGAATTAATTGAATTTAAGTCATAATTTTACCTCCTCACTAATATAAAGGAGTTTATGAAGAAAAATTTAAAAAAATTTCAATTTAATTGAAACTTTGCAAAACAGCTTTATTTTGCTTTTTATTTTGGACTCATAACTATATATTCGTTACACTTTATTAGGTTATTAAGACCAAATTTGTTTTAAACTATTTGTGTGCTTCAATTATCTTATTTCAATTCATAGCTGGAATTGGTAGTTAGGTTAAATTTGATTTAATGGTAAAAAGATGAAAAGGTCCCGAATAAGTTTTCTATAAATATGGTTTTATAACATCATTTCCAAATAAGTTATTATAAGTCTTTCTTTACCAAGAATTATAGCGTATTCATACAACTTATTTAGATTGCGATCTTTCATTTCTAAATAATTTTGAAGTATTTCTTTAGTTTCTAAAACACCAATTTTGTTCTTAAAACTTATGATATCAATTATAGTTTTTCTAAATCATATATTTTGAACTTATCATCATCTATTTTGATTTCGATAATGCCAGTTTGGTATCTAACCTTGCTAAAATAAAAAATACTTTAAAGTGGCCATTCTGGCAAAGATGATACTTTGGCTTTACGATCAATAGCTATGAGGTCTAGTTGTTGTGAAATTATAATAAAAAGCAGCTGAAGTTAGACAAATTACTCCATGTGGGACATAAGCACTTAAAAAAACAAAATCGTTAAAATCTCCTTCAAATTCGAGGTTTTCATAATGATTTTTATTTAACTTTCTTAAACTTTCGTTATTAATTAATTTGTTGATTTTGTAATAAGTTAAATTTAAATCTTTGAGTTTGAAAATGATGATATTAATGGCATCGAACCTTTTTTATTACATATCACAGTTTCGTGATATTACAATACATAGTAAATCTTTAATATAATAGTTAAACATTGAATTTATTGGTGACAAAATTGGTGACAAATAACCTGTTTTCTTCTAATTTCGTAATTAATGTTGCCGTATGATGTTGTTATTAAAAAAACATAATACTCAATATTTAAAAGAAAAACTCGCAATTCTTGGACTATATTCATAATTATTTAATTGTTTAATTAAAACACGAATTATAAGAACTATATAAACCAGTAATAATTATTGGTGACATAATTGGTGACAAGTTTAGTTTTAATTTAAGAAATATATAAAACCTTTAAAACTTAATTGAACATAACTGATTTTTATATTAAAATGTTCCTAACAACGTAGTTATTAACAACGTAGTTAGGAAGATTCAGGAGGTGTTTATGGACGCTAAAAAATATTTTGGTAGAGAAAAGCAACTCGCTTTATTGAATAAAAGATTTTATTCTGAAAAGTTTGAATTTGGCTATTTATATGGTCAAAGACGTATCGGGAAAACATCTCTTCTAAAAATGCTTTCTAAAGATAAAAAGGTAATTAACTTTTATGCAACCGATTCTTCTGACATTGACATTAAAGCTTCCTTTTCAAATACCTTAAATGAGTCCATGAATTTAATAAGTGGTGTTTATCCAACTTGGTTTGACTTCTTTAAAATTTTGGATGAATGTATTGGAGATCAAAAAATATTGGTTACTATTGATGAATATCCAAACATTGTGGTTGGAAGAGATGGGAAAAGAAAACAAACAGACTTTGATTCGAGTTTACAAAAAGCAATTGACTTGTTATTTAAATATAGAAAATTTACTTTGATTTTAACTGGTAGCAATGTGGCTTTTTTAAGTGAGGAAATTTCCAATAGTAAAGCACCGTTATATGAAAGGAACACATTTAGTTTAAGATTAGAAAAATTTGATTTTAAAGAAGCATTAGAAGGTGTCAAAGAAATAAATGATAATTTCGAAAAAGCAAAAGTATTGTGTCTTACCAATACTTTTCCATATTACTTATCACTTATTGATCAAAACTCATCTTTTGACGAAAATCTAGTTAATTTATTTTTCAATGAGGATTCTATTTTCATAGATGATCCTAGTAAATTGATAACAAGCAATAAAGTGACAAGTGGACTTTACGCATCATTAATTACGCATATTTCAAATGGTGAAGATAGTGTTAAAAAGTTAAGTGAGGTACTTAATATCAATGACGCTAAGGTCAGCAAATATTTAAAAGAATTACTTGATGATCGCGTATTAATTAAAAGAAATTCGTTCCAATCAAGAATAAATGTGCATTATGAAATTTTAGATCCAATGTTAGCGTTTTATTATCGATTTGTGCGCGATAAAAAAGAGTTGATTCATAATGGATATGGTGAAGTTATAAAAGAAAAGGCTAAGAATTCGATTAATGATTTTATTGCAAGGGCTTTTGAAAAATTATGCTTAACATACCTTGAATATCTAAGTAAAAGTAATAAATTGAATGGCTATTTCTTTGAGTTTGAAAATTTTTGTTTTGAGAGCAAGAAATTGGGTAGAACAGTCGAAGTTGATGTAATATCTAAAGATAATAATAATCTACTTATTGCTGAAACCAAATTTTCAAAAAATAAAAGAACAATGAAAGACTACAAAGATATATTGAGCGATCTTGAAGCTGAAATTTTTATACCTTTTAGAAACATAGAAATTTATTTGTTTGGCGCAAACGGCTTCAGTGATGATTTAAAAGCTGTAAAAAATAAGAATTTACATTTAATAGATCTGGAAACTATGTTTAACTCTAACGATTAATTTTTAGATTTTTCTAAAATTGTTCTCGTGTTTGACACCAAAGATTAGAAAAATACGGTATTTATCGCTTATTTTAGAAATTTGTATTTAAAAAATGTAGCGAATTTTTTAGTTATAGCGACTTTGTTTATACTTGATTGTCCTTGTGTTTAATTATCCGTTATACATAATCTTTAATATCAGTTTAATGGGTGATTAAATAAAACCTACTAAATGGTGGTGAGTTCAAATAAGTAACTTCAGACCTTTATGAATATAAACTTCTTTCTGGAGTTTTTGATGTAGTCTCAAAAAGAATTTCATAAAATGAAGAACTAAAGCAATCATTTTAAAATCATCTTTTTTCATGTGTTTAATATTTTACGAAAATCCATTTTGGTAAAATTGATTTTCGTAAAAATAAATTTATAGTTGATTAAAGTGAAATGGATTATTGTTTTGTGAAAACAGAAAGTCAATAAAGCAATCAATTAGAAAATATATAAAAGTTAATGGGTTTAGATTGCCCTTAATATCCCGATGAAAGAGTAGAGTCAGGTTATTAAAAAAATAATTTCTATTTTAAATACTGAATGCTCATTTTTTAACTTTTTGTGCAATCTCTTCTGATAGACTGAGTAAATCCGTTTTGAATTGAAGATTGAATCAGTAAATGAAATATTAATGAATGAAACATAAATAATTTTTGCAGATAGATGCAAAAATTTTAGATGTGATCATTGATAGTTCACTCAATTACTATTTACAATAGATTGCTTAAATATTATACCTTTTGTAATAACAAATTTTTAAAAGTCAAAAAAGGATAATTTTAAAAATATAATTATTTCCACGCTAATATTACTCGTGGAAATGGACATGGAAATAAACACAGAAATAGGCGCGGAAATTAACGTGAAATATTTTAAATTGTGAGGTGATTTATCAAATTAATATGATTAATTGAGTTTCACAAATCAATTTATTTTCAGAATAAATACATTTTAATTGATAGGGAGTTTGAGAAAAATAATCTTAATACGATAAAAAGAGGATTTATTATTTTACTGCATATAAATGGCAAAATTATATGCAGAAATAATTTGAAAGAAATGAGAAAATTTTCAATAATCAACTTTAGAGAGAAGTTATTCAATTTCTTATCATTTCTTTTGAACTAACAAAGTCCTTGCTAATTAAGTTTTTTCGATAATTGTTGACCAAATAGCTTTTCAAATAAATATAAGTTTATGTTTTTAATCTACCTCCTTTCTTACAATTTCTTTAAACACCTGTTCGTCTATATATTAATACAAAGGCAAATATGATTTGTTGGAAAAATTTTTAAAATATTTTGAATTAGCATGGTTATTGTATAAAGTAGAAGGAAATTTAAGAGAAAAACAATATATTGATTGAGTAAAAAGATTCTAATGAAATTGAAGTCTACTAAAGCACCAAAAACAACTATAGAAAATATTTTAATAAAAATCTCACTCAATAATTAGCTAATTATAATAATTATTTGTCCGCAAAAAGAAAAAAGGATCGCTTTAAGAGAAACAAGATTGTTGCCGGACAAGCTCTTACAAAACGACCTTATTGACATAAATAATTTAAACTCCTGCTAGTTAATTCGTAAAATGATTTTTATCTATGAGTTACTTATTTATAGATAGAAGTTCAATAAATTCATCCTCATTTATAAGGTTGAGATGCCACAATGGAATTAGATGTCTTTTTGACTTTGTTATGGTCGCCGATAAAATTAATGAAATGTAGTCTGTATCATTAATTGATAAAGAACTTTAAATTTAAGTTAATAAGTGGTTTAATAAATATGTAGATAACACTGCAAGTCCAAATAAGCAGTAGCTTCAAGACCTTTATAGGTTATGACTCTCTTCGGAGAGTTTTTTTGTTATAATAAGCACATTGAGGGAGTTTTATTTTATGGAAAATAATTATTTTATTGGAATCGATCCTGGTACCGATTCAACTGGTTTTGCTGTTACAGATAGCAATTTTAATCTTATTAAAATTAATAGGAAAAATGCTTGGGGTGTTCGTCTATTTGATGAAGCTAGTTCGGCAAAAGATAGAAGAGCGCTTCGTTCTAATAGAAGAAGAATGGCTAGAAGAAGATATAGAATATACTTGCTAAATAATTTTGTGTTTGGAAATGAAGTCGAAAAGATTGATCCAACTTTCTTTTTGAGACTAAATGAATCAAATCTCTTTTTAGAAGATAAAAGTGAATTTAATCAAACTAGATATCCATTATTTATTGATAAAATTATAGAAAAGGAATTTTTTAAGAAGTATCCTACAATCTATCATTTAAGAAAAGCGCAAATTGAAAATAATCCTGATGCTTTTAAAGATATAAGATATTTATATTTATCTGTGCACCATATCATCAAAAAGAGAGGAAACTTTCTAACTGAAGGAGACTATAATCCTGACTCCCCAATAACTTATGAAATAATAAATAGTGCTAATGACGGTGTAAGTTTATACATTCATAATTTATTCGATGATGAAATTAACGAAACTATTAATCTATTTAACGAAGGTAATCTTAAAGAAATTGCTGATATTATTTTAGATACAAAGTCCGACCTAAATACTCGTGATAAAAAAGCCAAGATTAAAGAGATTCTTTTAACAAATATTGATCAAGTTTTATATAAAGAGCTAAAAAAAGAAATAAACGAACTTTTAGAATTATTCATTAATACTGTATTAGGCGGCAATAAGAAAATTAATGATGTTGAAATTAATTTCAATTCAAGTTATGAAGAAAAACGTGCTGAATTTGAAGGAGCAGTCGGCGAGCTCATTACTGTTTTAGATCTTTCTAATTCTTTATTTAACTCTTGTTATATTAAAAAAAGCTTAGGTGATGAAAAATATTTCTCTTTTGCAATGGTTAAAGCTTACGAAAAACATAAGAAAGATTTAAGTCTACTTAAAAAGATTGCCAAAGCAATAGGTGAAGATGTTTATAACGATATGTTTAAGAAAGAATATGGTGAGAAAGATAAAGATAAAATTACTATCCCTTCTTATTCGCTTTTCATAAATTCATCTAGTAGATATGAATTTGATAAAGTCAAGGGATATCAAGCCTTTAATAATCATTTATTTAAATATCTAGGTGGAGTTTTGGAAAATCCAAAATATCAAGATAATCAAAAACTAGTTGATGAAATTAAAGATGTTCTTTTTGATTTGGAAAATAATAATTTCTTAAAAAGACCAAGAGATATAAATAGTTCAACTTTCCCTCATCAATTTCATGAAAAAGAATTAGACATTATTCTTAAAAATGCTAGCAAATATTTTCAGTTTCTTAACGAGGACGATAACATCAATAAAATCAAATCAATCTTCCTTTATAAACTTAATTATTTTGACGGGCCACTAAACACCCAATCTATTTATTCAAATATTGTTAAAAAGGGTGATCCAAAAGAAAAAGTGTATCCATGGAACAAAAACGAAATAATTGATGAAAGAAAAACAAATGAAAACTTCGTTAATAAGTTAATAAGTGAATGCACTTACTTTAAAGGCGAAAAAGTTTTACCTAAATTTTCAATTCTTTATAATGATTTCATCATTTTGAACCAGCTTAATTGCTTAGTTATTAATGGAAATAAAATCACGGAAGAAGTGAAACTAGCTCTATTTAACTTCATTAAAAATAGAAATAAAACAAGCATCAAACAACTTAAAGATTTTTTAATTAATCGTTATGAAGTCTATAAAAAAGATGGGGTATCTTTATCAAAGATTGACCTTCTTTCAGAAAAAGGTTTTGTTTCACCAATACGACCAATTCTAAAAGATGCTTTTGATTTAGAAGATGCAAAATTAGTTGAAGAAGTAGATGAAAAAATTATCAAAACTTTAACTATTTATAGTGAAGATAAAAAGAATGCTTTAAAAATTATTAGAGAAGAAATGAGTCTTACTAAAACTCAAGAGATTGCTATTAAGAAGCTATCTTGTAAAGACTGGGCTCGACTTTCTAAGAAGTTTTTAACATACAAATTTGCTGATGAAAATGGGGTAATTACTAAATCAATTATTGAACATCTAAGAGATGATGTTTTAAATCTTCAAGAGATTCTCTATCTTCCTAAATTAAATATTAACAATCAAATTAATGAAATTAATGCTAAATTTGCAGGGAAAATGACGAAGAGAGAACAAATTGATAATCTTATTAATAGCGCTCCACCAATGATGAGGAGACCTGTTATTCAAGCTTTTAAGATTGCTTATGAAATTAAGAAGCATTTAAAATCGGTTCCAGAAAAAATAATGATTGAGTCTACTAGAACAAATAATGCTAAAAAAGAAAGGACGAAATCTCGTAAACTTTTAATTCAAGGTTTCTTAAAGCCTCTTTTAAAAGACGCTGATGGATTATTTAAAAAACAAGCTGAAAAATTAAATAGAGAATTAGAAGAAGTTGTTGATGAGATGCAACTTAAAGGCGAAGCTTTGTATTTATATTTTTCTCAACTCGGTCTTGATTTATATACTAGTTTACCTATACCTTTAGAAGATCTTTTAACAAGTGATAAATATGATGTGGACCATATTATTCCTCAAAGTTTAATCAAAAATGATTCACTTGATAATAAAGTTCTTGTTAATAAAGATGCTAACGAAAAAGAAAAGAGTAATATTTATCCTTTGCCAATGTCTATCGTTAGTAAAAATATGGCTTTGTGGAAACGACTTTTGGATAAAAAAGCGATCAGTGAAACTAAATACAACAACTTAATTAGAAGAAAACCACTAACAGATGAGGAGTTGAATGAGTTCATTAATCGTCAAATTAATGTTGTAAATCATTCTAATATTCTTTTAAGAGATGTTTTTGCTCTTGCTTTCCCTGAAAGTAAAATTATCTTCCAAAAAAGTGAAAATGTTTCTTTTTTAAGAAATGAATATGGACTTGTTAAAGTTAGAGAACTTAATGATACTCATCATGCTGTTGATGCATATTTAAATATTGTAACTGGAGAGTTATTAGACAAATACTACGCAAAACGCTACTTATTTAGCAAAAATATTGACAAGAACATAACTTATAACCCTGAAACAGTTATTAAAAATTACTTTAAGTTAAACCCAGATAAACTTGAATTAATGAAGAAAGTATATTTACAACAAGATATGCTGATTACAGTTAGAGAAAAATATAGTGATGGTCAATTCTATGATCAAAATATTAAGGCAAGACCTGAAAGAAGTGGATTAAACAAACTTGTTGCAACACATACGAATGGGAAATTAAGTGTTGTTGATAAATATGGTGGCTTCAACAATTTTTCTAGATCTTACTTTGTAGTTGGCAAAAATAACAAAGGTAAGAAAGTTATGATTTCTGTGCCTATTATGTATATGAATATTAAGGATAAGAAACTTCTTAATGAAAAATTATGTGAAGTCTATGCTGGATCAAATAAAATTATTGTTTTTGATTTAGAAAACAAAATTTACAACAATTCAATAATTACTTTTGAAGGAGCAGAAAAAGGTGAGAGATATATTTTAAAATTAAATAATGATTTACAAGCAATATTAGTTCCTTTAATTCCATTATTTATTAATCTAAATTTAGCCGATTATCTAAAGCTAATCATAAGATCGAAAGAATTGATTGAAGAGAGAGTTAAAAAAGATAATTTTATATCAGAAATTTCAATAAGGAGAAATAGAAAAAATAAGGATAGTGATATTATCTCTAAGTCTAAAAATTCAATATTTAAAAACAATATAATAAACGAGTTAAATAAACCAATTAGGGCCTTTTCAAAAGATAAAGAAAATATAAAGGACTTAGCTTTAAAACTTTTGACAAGTGATTTTGATAATTTAAATTTAAAGGATCAAGTTAACAATTTGGTAGAAGCTGTGAGTCTATTTAATAGAATTAATGGATATTTTAGAATTTCAATGGATAAGTTAATAAAAATGAATCCTATTTTATTAAAGTACTCTCCAACTGGTTTGATTGAAAAACGAATAAAACTTTAGTTATGGCTTTTAGGACAGTTATTATTTCGACTCACTCAAAAATCGAATATTCACTAGACTATTTAGTTTATAGAACGACTGATACTGAAAAAAGAATTCATTTAGATGAGGTATCAACAGTAATTTTTGAAACTACAAACATATCAATTACAACTAGACTATTAGTGGAACTAATAAAAAGAAAAATTAATGTTATTTTTTGTGATGTAGAACATAATCCATCAGCTCAACTTTATCCCCTTTATGGCGCTCATAATTCGTTAAGCAAAATTACTGAACAGTTAAATTGGGATAACAAGATAAAGGGAGATGTCTGGAAAGAAATCGTTAAGCACAAAATTTATGGGCAAAGAGCTGTTTTATCAAAATATGGAAGAGTTAAAGAAAGTACTAGCTTATTAGATGAATATATCAACGATGTAGATATCGATGATATCTCTAACCGAGAAGGTCATGCAGCAAAAGTATATTTTAACTCCTTGTTTAATGAAAAATTCACTCGTAGCGATGACTCAAAAATAAATATGGTCTTGAATTATGGATATTCGTTAATTTTATCTTTATTTAATCGCGCTATTGTAACTAGTGGTTATCTAACTCAAATTGGCATACATCATAAAAACGAATTTAATCACTTTAATTTTTCATGTGATTTAATGGAGCCATATAGACCATTTATAGATAAAATTGCGTGTGAATGTTATTTATCAAAAAAATTCTCAAAGGAAGACGTTTTAAGTATATTTCAATCGGAAATTTTTATTGATAATTCGCATCAAAATCTTGTTAATTCAATTAATATCTACGCAAATTCAATATTTAATGCTTTAAATTTTAAAGATATTCGAAAGATTAAATTTCCTAGTTACAATGATTTATAGATTTATGAGAATGGTATTATTTTTTGATCTTCCTTCTATAACAAAGAAGGATCATCGTGAATATTCAAAATTTATTAAACATATTAAATCTCTTGGCTTTTGCATGTATCAAGAAAGTGTCTATACCAAATTATGTTTGAACGAGACGGTAGTAAATATGACATTAAAAAATGTAAAAGATAAACTTCCTAAAGACGGATTTGTTTCAATACTTACATTAACCGAGAAACAATTTTCATCAATCGAGTGCCTTGTAGGCGAATTAAATACTGATGTTATTTTAAGTGATGAAAAGATAGTGAAATTATGACAAATTATTTAAAACTTTATTTAAGTGATTCTTTGATTGAACTTATAACAACAAAATTAAATGTTCTTCAAATTGAAAACCTTGTTTTGTTTAGAAAAATCGTGAGTTATTTATATTTCATAGCTGGAGAAGAAGATTTTATATCATTATTCAAAGATAATGAGTGTTTAGATATTGATTGCAATTCTTTGTTTATTTCTAATTTAATTGAATTTGATTTGAATTCTAAAAGAAACTTAAATTCTTTAAACAAGCTTCTCTTGAATACGTATTATGAAACAGTACAAGAAGATTTAGAACAACTTAGATTGAAGATGCTACAAATTACCAAAAAACTTTCTTTGGAATTAGACGTTTCTTTGGATATTAAAGAAACAATTAAGACCGATGATTTATTTAAAGTAATGGATATTAAGTTTAAAGATGACTATGATTCTCCTTTAAAAAGATTTCTTAATTATCTTTTCGTGATAAGCGAACTTCAAAAAAAGAATATATTTTTCACTCTTCATCTCAAGGAGTATTTTTCAGAATATGAAGTTGAAATAATAGTTAAAGAATGTGCGCTGCATGAAATAATATTAGTCGATATAGAATCTCAAAATGTTATCGATTTAGGAAATATTGAGAAGAAAACCATCGTTGATAAAGATTGTTGCTTAATCATTTGAATGTTTTAAAATTATATCAAATAACACTAATACCTCATTCTATTTGAGGTTTGGGAGCAGTGTTATTTATAAGACTTCCAAAACCACGATCATATTACTATGAACGTTCGATTAGTTTGGGAGCAGTGTTATTTATAAGACTTCCAAAACATAATAAAAAATTTATTCGATAAGTTTAATGTTTGGGAGCAGTGTTATTTATAAGACTTCCAAAACTGCTCCAACGCTTGTCATTGCAGTACCAAGGTTTGGGAGCAGTGTTATTTATAAGACTTCCAAAACAATTATATCGCAAAACATAATCTAATAATAGTTTGGGAGCAGTGTTATTTATAAGACTTCCAAAACATTCTGGTGTGATTCCTTTTGGTAGGTTGTGTTTGGGAGCAGTGTTATTTATAAGACTTCCAAAACTAATGATACAGATATGACTAACTGGAATACGTTTGGGAGCAGTGTTATTTATAAGACTTCCAAAACCCATTTGGATGATACCTATTAAAATTACTTGTTTGGGAGCAGTGTTATTTATAAGACTTCCAAAACTATAATATGATTTGTGCATCAAAAGATAAAGTTTGGGAGCAGTGTTATTTATAAGACTTCCAAAACTTAGCTGTACGCTTTTGATTTTTTTCTTGTTTGGGAGCAGTGTTATATATTTGCCATCATTCTGTCAGTTTGACCACTTTGATATAAAGTCCTACAATTTTGATATGCACAAAATAACAAGCGATATTAAAGGAGTCATATATCTTTCTTTAATAGGAATAGCAGTACTAGCATCTCTTTTATATGGAAATATGTTAGATGCTAATATTGGGGAGTTTCCCCAATATACAGTATTTGGAGCTATGCTCCATATATCTTTAATAGTTCTAATACCAATACTAATAACTCTTCTATATGGATATATCATCTATTTAGGAAAGAAATATCATCTTATTAAGATGAGTGTGAACCATTTTTGTTTCATCATGATTTTACTAATCATGATGATATATATGGGAACACTCATCCTAACAAAAGACTATACTCCATATTTAGGAAGTGAAATAGAAGGAAGCAATATTGTAGTTGGTCTTTCACCAACTATTAATGAAAGACTTTGGTCTTTATTTTCTTTTTATCTTTCTTTAACTAACATCTATGCTTTCTTTGTTTTAATAAAACCCGTTAAGCACTACAAAGGTTTCTTCTATTTCATATTAACTTTACTTATTCTATTTTGCTTTTCAGCTATTATATATTCTTTAATAGTAGAACATGACAAGATAGCTCTATTTAAAGACTTTAGTGTTATCTATAACAAAGAAGTTTGGCTAGATTCTTTCTTTGGTCATACTAATGTATTTGGTCATCTCTTATTTTTTGGTGTTCTTTCTTTTGTAGCTCTGGCTTTCCTTACCAAAAAATATCTTTGGATATTACCTTCTTTTCTATTAACGCCATTTATTATATTTAGCGCCTGTCGCGCTGCTATGATGTCAACATTTATTGTTTATGTTAGTGTTTTCATCTATCTATATGTTCGTATATATTTCAAAAAGAAGTGGATATTCTATGTAATAAGTCTACTAATCTTTGCTCTTTTTGTTATTTTACTTGTTGATGGACTGATTTATAACTTCATTCGTCTACCAATTAACGATACTGAAACAATCTCCATATATGATCTTCTATATGACGTTTTCATATCGCTAGTTACAAAAAGATTCAATCTTATAGAAACTATCTTACCAATCTATCGAACTATTGATTATATCTTTGGTTTTGGTTATGGTATCTCTTTCCTTTTATATAGAACCTATAACCAGCAAGCTTACTATATCCATAACTCTTTCTTTGAAATATATTTTCAAGGCGGTATCCCTTACGTTATTTTCTTAATGGCTTTTTATGTATATGTCTTATATCGCGTTCTTCGCTACACCAAAAAGATCAAATCCTTTAAGATCTTAGGTCTTTTCTTTGTTTCATCATTATCTATCTTCTTCTATGGTCTATATGAATCTATGCCAATTCTCTTTAATGACTTTTTAGGAGGAGCTGCTTCCTTATTTTTATTAGTGTTACCACTTATATATATCAGTGAAGAAGAGAATGGTTATATCGAGCTTAAGGAAACTCGATATAAAGAAATCTCTTCTAAAAAGATTCTATATATCACTGATTTATATAACGAAGAGAAGTTAAAGAAGTCTTTTAGAAAGAATATTGATATAACTTACCTTCAAGAAAGTTTACTTTCTAAACTTCCATCTTTAGATTTACCTCACAATCAAGAAATTAAAATAGTAATTCGTAAAGATATAGAAAATGAGAAGGATGGCTCAATTATAAAGATCACTTATGAATATACTCATGATGACCGTATCCTCATTTTCTATATCTATATCTAGATTAATCTAGATATATCTATATTCATATCGAAATATCTACTTATGAAAGCGCTTTATTAAAAGATTATGTCAGTTAAAGTAGATATTCGATATAATAAAGTCTATATTGGTAGCGTTATGAAAGTAGAAGGTGGGATTAGAAAAGGGTATCTATATTTAGTTCTAGCAATTGTTCCTATTATTATTTCTGTATTTTATGGGCAACTACTTGAATCAAATATAGGTAATTTCAAAGATTATGGAACCTTTGGTTCATCACTCTCTTTAGCATTAATTATTACAGTACCTGTAATCCTTACTATTTACTATATATGTCTAATTATATTTGCTTCAAAAAGTGGCTTAATTGAATGGAATATCAAGCATTTCTCATTTATTTTGTTACTTTTTGTGATGACTGCCTATATGGCTGTTATCACCTTTACTTCGGATATTATACCTTCTTGTAACCCTGAATATATTGCAAATCATGAAGTAGCAACACTAACCGATAGAATATGGTCTATCCTAAATTTCTATTTAGGAATACTTACGATATATAATTTCTTTTATCTTATTAGACCAGTGAAAGGGTTCAAGGAAGTTATCTCTACAGTATGCGCAGGAGTTATTATATTTGCTCTTATATCTATTATTTATTCATTAGCAACTGAATGGGACAAGTATGTCAATTTTGAATGGTTTGATGATCTTTATCAAAAACCTGACTTAAACTTAATAATTAAGTCTTTCTATGGCATCCCTAATGTTTATGGACACACCCTTTATTTTGGAGTCATGTGTTTCGTTGTTTTATCTTTTGTATTTAGAAAGTACTGGCTAATTTTACCTAGCTTAGCATTTTTACCATTTGTCTTTTATTCTAACTGCCGTATTGCTCTAGTTGGAACATTATTTTTATATGGCGGTTATTTCTTATATTTGTGGATTAGGTCTTTTAGTTATTATAGGAAACTATTTTACTTTTTATCAGGCCTAGTCGTAGCAGTAGTTATTATTTTTCTTGTCGATCTCTTCGCTTATGATTTCATTAAGTTCGAGATGGAAAATGGTAGTGTAGTGTCATTAAGAAAAATACTATTTGATTTAGTTGATGCCTTTTTTTCAAAAAGAATCAATATTATTAAAATGATACCAGTTTCTATTAACAATGTTCTTTTAGGTTTTGGTTATGGTTTACAATATGTTATTCCAAGAACATATGGTTATTATTATTACTTTCATAATTCAGTTTATGAAATATTTATGGCTGGCGGTCTTTTATATTTCTTATTTATTGTTTTTATTTTCTTATTTGTTTTTATCAAACTTGTCAAACTAGCTAAAACAAAACATAAATATAACTACTTAGGTTTATATTTAGTTTTAGTTCTTGCTCAAGCAGTATATGGTCTATTTGAATCTCATGTAGCATTATTTAATGATTATGCAGGTATTGCTCTTGGAGCATTTACTATTTGTATCCCAAATCTATTTGCTGATTATGAATTCAGTAATAGGAAGTATGTTTTCTTTAATTCAGATCTTCAAAAATGTTGTTTGAAAATGAGTTATAATGAAATATATTCATTAGAATTAAATGACACTAGTGAAAACTACAACTATGTTGTGGATTTCACTAAGAAATTAATATATGAATTATCTTTAGATAATGAATATAATTTCATCATCACCTATAATGACAAAGTCATTAATCCAGGTGATGCTGAAATAAAAATAGATAGAATAGAGAAAACTCTCTATGTCAATTTTAAGTAGAAAAGTGGTGAAAATTTGCGACTATGAATCAAAATGATAAAATGGAAACTATGAAAGAAACAGAATTTAAAAAAGTAGTGGATTTTGATCCAGTTATTTATGATGATGATTTATATCTAAATGATTGTAAATCGCTAAAAAGAAGACTACTTATTGCCGAAAAATTAATTATTATTATTGCAGCATTCATATCAATGCCTTTAGGCTTCTTACTTTCTTATTCTTTAAGTTCATCTGTTCAAGAGTTCTTAGATTATTTAAGTGTAGGAGCCAATGTCACCTTGTTTGTTGTTTATTGGATTTTAAGTTTTGGATTCATAATTCTTTTTATGTTTGCGTTCAAGAACTATTCAATCTACAAAGGTGTTGTGAAATCGTTCTTGCTGAACTTGGTATTTTCGATTGGTACATATTTAACATTATCTAGCTTATCAATGAATGAAGGTTGGATTATTGCCTCGTTTGTTAGCTCATCAATATATTGTTTGATTATGCTCGTTACAATCATTACAGTGAACATTGTTGATGATCGAAATTTCAAATCACTTATGATTATTGGACCAAAAGATGACGCAGAAGCTTTTGCTAAAAAGTATCTCGAGAAAAAGAACAAAAGAAGTAAGATTAGATACGTTTTTTATGAAATCAATGGTGAAATTGATGAAAGAATCTATAAGAAGGTTGTAAACGTAAATGAAATAGTTTTATTAGAAACTTTATCAGTAAAAAACAAGCAAAAGTTCCTTCTTTATTTCAATTCTTGTTTGAATAAAGATGTTTATCTCTGCTCATCATACTTTGATGTTATATCGCATTCTGTATCTATTAAGAATGTAAATGGACTTCTAGCAGTAGAACAAAAACCACTTGTTATTGACAAAGTCGAAGGGTTTGTTAAAAGATGTTTTGATATTGTTTGTTCATTGATTATTCTTATATTAACTTCACCTGTATTCGTTATTTTCCCAATACTTATCAAACTCGATTCCAAAGGCCCAGTTTTCTATAGACAAGAAAGATATACAAAAGATTTAAAAACATTTAAGATTTTTAAATTTAGAAGTATGTATGTTGATGCAGATCCTAATAAGCCAGCCGAAGTAGGAGACAAAAGAATTACAAAAGTTGGTAAATTCATTAGAGCTTGTAGAATTGATGAAATCCCGCAAGTTTTAAATGTTTTAAAAGGAGATATGTCTCTTGTAGGGCCAAGAGCATTTATGCATGGTGATGTTGATCATCTTTTAGAAATTGATCCTGAATATAGATATAGATTCAATGTAAAAGCTGGTATTACGGGTTTACAACAAGTTAAAACTAACCCAGGCAGCAACTATAAAGAAAAATTAAGATATGATCTCTATTATATTGTTAATTATTCTTTATTTTTAGATATCCAAATTCTTTTTGAAACAGTGTTAACTGTTCTTAAAAAAGAAATGGCCGCAGGAGTTGAAACTGATCAAAGAAGTCTTCAAGAATATTTAAAAGACAATGATAAAGAGTTTAATCAACATACTGGATATATAAGAATATTAAATCATAAGAGAAATTTTGATAAAGAAACTGGTATAATAGTACCACTCATGAATCCTAAGTATGCCAAAAAGACGATTGATGAGATGAATAAGATGATTAGTGGGAAGAAGTAGATGAAAAAGAATAAAGAATTTAAAGATGTTAAAATAGCTATTGTTTGTTCAAGTGGTGGTCATTTGACCCATATGATGATGATAAAAAAAGTATGGGAAAATAATGAACGTTTTTTCGTTACTTTTGATAAACAAGACGCAAATAGCCAATTAAAAGGCGAAAAAGTTTACCATTGCTACTATCCAACAAATCGTAATTTTAAGAATTTATTTAAGAATACTATTTTAGCTCGGAAACTATTAAGAAAAGAAAAACCTGATATCATCATTTCTTCTGGCGCGGCAATTGCGATTCCTTTTTTCTTTTTAGGTAAAGTTTTCTTTAGAAAGAAATGCGTTTATATTGAAGTTTTTGATAGAATTGACAAAGGCACAATTGCAGGTAAATTCTGTTATCATTTTTCAGACTTATTTGTTGTGCAATGGCCTGAACAAAAGAAAGTTTATCCAAAGGCTAAATATTTAGGGAGTATTTTCTAATGATATTTGTTACTGTTGGCACACATGAACAACCCTTCAATAGGTTACTTGAAGAAATCGATAAGCTTATTGAAGTAGGTATTATCAAAGAAGAAGTATTTGCTCAAATTGGATATTCAACATATACTCCAAAACATTATAAATACTCTAAGTTTTTAGATTATGATGTTATGCAAGACTATTTTAAGAATGCTGATATTGTAATTACACATGGTGGCCCTTCTAGTTTTATGGAAGCCATAAAATTTAAAAAAGTTCCTATTGTTGTACCTAGACAAGAAAAGTTTGGGGAGCATGTTAATAATCATCAGTTAACATTCTCTAAAGAACTTGAGAAAAGAAAATTTCCAATAGTTGTAGTGGAAGATGTCTGCAAGCTAGACTTAGTTATGGAAAACACAAATTTTGACATTAAATTATCGAAGTTTTCCTTTAATAATGAATTGTTTTGCATTGAATTGAAGGAAGACATAATTAACTTGTTTTAAGAGAAAATTGATATGATACCAAAGATTATTCATTATTGTTGGTTTGGAAATAAGCCAAAAAATAAGTCAACGTCAGAATATATAAATAAGCGGAGACATATTTTGCCAGATTTTCAAATTATTGAATGGAATGAAGGAAATTGCGATTTGTTAACTGCGCCTTCTTTTGTTCGCGAAGCATATGAAAAAGGTAAATGGGCTTTTGTCAGCGACTATTATAGGCTTAAAGCCCTATATGAATTTGGCGGCGTTTATTTTGATACAGACGTTGAACTTTTATCTACTTTTAATGACTTGCTTTTGAGTGATTTCTTTTGCTGCTTTGAAAGCAATAAAGCATTATGCACAGCTGTTATAGGTTGCACAAAAAAATCGAATATTATTTTTAGTTTTCTTCAAACATATGAAAAAAGAGAGTTTGAAGAAATCCCTAACTCGTTTTTACTTTTTGAACACTTAATTGGAGACAAAAAAGTTGATATTAATAATGTTTTATATTTATCTAAGACTGAGTTTATTCTTCCTTATTATTACTTTTCACCAATTAATTTTTATACAAATGAAATTCTTTTAAATGATAAGACTATTGCAATTCATCATTATGAATCGTCATGGAAAAGCAAAAAGACACGTATTAATGATAAAATCAAAAAAATTTTATACAAAATTTTAGGTGAAGAAAACTATATGAGGTTAAAAAATAAGGTTAAAAAATGAGATTTAAGTCACTTAATATTAATATTTTCTACATTCTATTTCTTGTATTACTATTGATAAACGATAGTTTTTTTTATCTTTTCAGCGAAACAAACCTTACATTTATTGTATCAGCTATTTCATTAATTCTTTGCGTTTTTTCTTTCGATACAAAATACATCAAAAGTTTTATTTTTTTGGTTCCGCTTTTGATAATTATTTGTGGAGTTAGTATAATTTATTCCAATTTTGCATATGGGCAATCAATTATTGAAGGAATAAATGTTTGCCATAGATATTTAATATATTTACTTGTTTTATTTTATTTGAAGCAAATAAAAAAGGAAAGCACTGTTAATTGCCTTATTAGAATAGTTGTTAATGTAGCTGTTGTTTTTGCTATAATCGCTTTTATTCAATATTTTCTTTATCCTAACGTTGTTTTTTTTAAAGAGTATACCACAAGAAACGGCAATATAAGACTTTTTGTAAATTCTTCATGTGTGACTTTTTCATTGATTTATCTATTAGGAAAAATCTTTCAAGAATTTAAAACTATAGATTTATTTAAGTTAATATTTTTATTTCTTTTTATTATTTTTGTAAACCAAGGCAGAGGAGAAATAATGATATTTTTTATTTCGCTTGTAATTTTGATATTTGTTAAGGTTTTTCTATCATTAAATAAAACCTCACGTACTATTTTGCTGATTTTATCGCCAATCATTTTGGCAGGGTTTTTATTTTTGTTTATGGTCTTATTTAGAAATCAAATCGATAGTCTCCTAAAAGAGATAAATGCAGGATCTGGTTCAGGCTTCACAAGAGTTAATGAATTACTTTATTATTCAAATTTATTATTTAAATCTCCTGTTTTTGGGATAGGAACTCTTTCTGATGATTTAGCTCTTAAGTATTATATGACTGATGAGTTGCATTATTATATGGAAGATACTGGGGTTTTAGAATTTATTTTTAAAAATGGATTGTTTGGCTTAATTTGGATTATTGCTTATTTTTGTTTTATTTTTAAAGCAATGATAACTTTTTATAAGTTTAAGAAGTTTCTTTATTTTTATATTGTTCTCTATTACACTTTGATATCGATTATTGGAATTTTTTATTTCAATTTAATTACTTCAAGGCAATATGCTTTTATGAATACATTGTTTTTTAGTATTATTTATATAGAATTTAGAGCCTGTATTAATTTAAAAAAGCAAGTTGTGAATCGCTTAGAGATTGTTAAAAATTATGAAAAAAATAAATGTTGCTAGCATTATCATAAATTACAAAGATAAATTTAATTGTATGAACTTATCCAAAAAGTTGCTGACTTTTCCTGAAAATAATATTGTTATCATAGTAAACAATAGTATGGAGAAATTTCAAATAAGCAAGAAATATTTAAATCGTATTATTGTGTTAACTCCTAAAGCAAATCTTGGTTTTGCTAGAGGAAATAACTACGCATTAAATTTTCTAAAAGAGAAGTATGACTGTAATTACGTTCTTATTATCAACTCTGATATTTTAATTAACTATGGGACTTTTTTAAAATTATATAGAACTGCAATCGAGAATAAAAAGATAGGTTTGCTTAGTTGTAATATGAAAAATGCTGATGGGACTTATACTGTTAACCACTGGAATTTTTTAAATTACAAATATTGTTGCTATGAATGTTTTTATTTGTTTAAAAAGCAAGGCAGAAGCAGTAAAACTCTAAAACGTGGTATTAATAAAGTTGATGTTGTTAGAATGAGTCTTGGACTTTGCAATTTCTCAGTTCTAAAAACTGTAAATTTTTTTGATGACAAATATTTTTTGTATTATGAAGAAGATAAACTTTGCAAAAAAATAAATGCTTTTGGTTATGATGTTGATATATTAACTAATAGATTCTATATTCACAATCATCCAATTTCTAAAGAAATGAAAAAGAATGTTAAGGAACTGATAAAAAGCAAAATAAATTATTTTAATTCTATGTTTATATACGCTAAAGATTATTTGAATTTAAATAAATTACAAATTTTGATTTTGAAAATTTTTACACAATATGCAAAATTTGAAAAAATCATTTATATTTTTATAAGGAAATATTTATTTAACTATGATTAATCGTCTAACTATATTTACGCCTACATTTAATAGATTTGAATACGTTAAAAACCTTTTCTTTTCTATGTGCAAACAAACATTCACTAATTTTACTTGGATTGTAATAGATGATGGGTCTATGACAAAAGACACTTTTAACTTTTTTAAACAATTAGAAGGTAAAACGAATTTTAAGTTAATTTATATTTATCAAGAAAATCTTGGAAAATATGTTGAATATAATAATGCTTTAAAGTTGTGTGAAACAGAATATTTTTGTTGTTTGGATGATGATGATATTATTGATTGTGATTTTATAGAAACGATATATAATTCACTACCTAATGAGCAAGATATTATTGGGGTTCTTTTTCCGAGAAACAGCATTGTTACGGGTCAAAAAAAGGATTTTGTTGACGTTCCGGAGCTATGGCTTATAGACGGAATAAAAACAGAAACTACAATCGTTGTTAAGACTGATATTGCAAAAAGAAATTTATTCCCAATTTTTACAAATGAAAAGTTTGCTAGCGAAGAAATTGTTTATATTAAGTATTCTTATTTTGGGAAATTCAAATTCATCAATAAACCTTTGGTAAAGTCAAGATATTTAGATAATGGTTTAACAAATAACTTGTTTAAACTTTGGAGAAATAATGTTTACAGCTCCTATGCATTATTTTATAGCAGGTACAATTATCTTAAAAAATTTAGTTTAATATCAAGAATTTTTGCAAGGTATAAATGCTTATCTAACTACTATAGTGTTATAATTTTTAATAAAAAAATGCCTAAGTTCAGCAAATTAGGAAATTGTTTTTACTTTATACCATGTTATTTAACTGGTTTGCTACTATATATTTTTAAGAAAAATAAGCTATACTAAAATTCAAAAATCATTTCTATAGGAGGAGGCTAATAAATGAGTAAGTTTTTAATAACAGGTGGAGCAGGATTCATTGGAGGTAATTTCCTTCATATCATGCTAAACAAATATCCAAATGATGAATATGTTTGTTTAGACGCTTTGACATATGCAGGAAATATGGAAACACTTGAACCAATCATGAAAAAACAAAATTTTAAGTTTGTTCATGAAAATATCTGCAATAGAAAAGCAATATATGAACTTTTTGGAAAAGAACATTTTGATTACGTTATCAACTTTGCTGCTGAAAGCCATGTTGATAGAAGTATTGAAAATCCTGATATTTTCTTAGAAACAAACATTATTGGCACATCAGTTCTTATGGATGCTTGTAGAAAATATGGAATCAAAAGATTCCATCAAGTATCAACTGATGAAGTATATGGTGATCTTCCTTTAGATCGACCAGATCTTTTCTTTACTGAAACTACACCATTACATACTTCATCACCATATTCAGCATCAAAAGCTAGTGCTGATCTTTTAGTTCTCGCTTATCATAGAACATTCAAACTTCCAATTACTATTTCTAGATGTTCAAATAACTATGGTCCATATCAGTTCCCAGAAAAACTCATTCCACTCATGATTCAAAAAGCAAGCAACAATGAACCATTACCAGTATATGGAAATGGAACTAATGTTAGAGATTGGCTCTATGTTGGAGATCATTGTACCGCTATTGATCTAGTAGTTAGAAACGGAAGAGATGGAGAAATCTACAATATTGGCGGACACAACGAAAGAACAAATCTTCAAGTTGTTAAAACAATATTAAAAGCTCTTGGAAAACCTGAATCACTGATCAACTATGTAAAAGATAGACCAGGACACGATTTAAGATATGCAATTGATCCACACAAAATTGAAACTGAACTTGGTTGGAAACCGGAATTCAATTTTGATACTGGTATTGTTGAAACCATCAAATGGAACCTCAATAACAAAGAATGGTTGAAACACGTTGAAAGTGGCGAATATCTTAAATGGATGGAAAGATATTCTAAAAAATAATTAGGATTTACGAGGTATTTTTATGAAAGGTATTATTTTAGCTGGTGGTAGTGGAACAAGGTTATATCCACTAACACTTGTAACTAGTAAACAACTTTTACCAATATATGACAAACCAATGATCTATTATCCACTATCAACTCTTATGCTTGGCGGAATTAGAGACATACTTATTATTTCTACTCCAGAAGATTTGCCTAGATTTAAATCGTTATTGGGTGATGGTTCAAAATTTGGACTTACTTTATCGTATGCTGCGCAGCCCTCTCCAGACGGATTGGCACAAGCGTTCATTATTGGAAAGGAATTTATAGGAAACGAACCTTGCGCTTTGATTTTGGGGGATAATATTTTTTATGGAGCAGGCTTAACAAAACATTTAATAAATTCGGTTAGAAGAGCTGAAGATGGAGTTGCTACGTTATTTGGTTATTATGTTAAAGATCCAGAAAGATATGGTATTGTTGAACTTGATGATGAAGGAAATGCTATTTCGATTGAGGAAAAACCTACTAAACCAAAATCTAATTATTGTGTAACAGGGCTTTATTTTTATCCATCGGGTGTATCGAAAATGGCTGAGAGAGTTAAACCTAGTACCCGCGGTGAACTTGAAATTACAACATTAAACAACATGTATCTTGAACTTGGGAAAGTACACGTAACTACAATGGGTAGAGGTTATGCATGGCTAGATACGGGAACACATGAATCTCTTTGCGATGCTTCAAATTTTGTTCAAACGCTAGAAGAACATCAGTCATTAAAAATTTCATGCCCTGAAGAAATTGCTTTTATTAACGGTTGGATTAGCAAAGATAAACTTATTAAAGCTGGAAAATCTATGGAAAAAAATGAATATGGGCAATATTTGTTAAGAGTTGCTCATGGTGGTATTAAATATCCTACGATTAAATAATTATGGTAAATATAAATGATTTTTTTACTTCTTTGATTTCGTATAATGGCATAAATTCATTAGAAAAAATTGAGGAAATTATAGCTGAAAAAAATAAAAATATTAAAGTTAACATTCATAAAATTCCTCTAGAAAAGTGTACAAATTGGTTTCTTGATGAAACAGGAACCATTCGAAACACAAGTAATAGTTTTTTTCAAATTAAAGGTTTAGCATATTCACTTAATGATAATATATGTTTAAAGCAACCAATTATAATTCAAAATGAAATTGGCTACCTCGGTATTATCGTTAAAAAAATAAATGGCGTATTACACTTTTTAATGCAAGCAAAGATTGAACCAGGAAATATAAATAAAGTTCAAATTTCGCCTACTATTCAAGCCACAAAAAGTAACTTTGAACAAAAACACGGTGGAAAAAAGCCTGCATATCTCGACTATTTTTTAAATTCTTACAAATATAATATTGTAGTTGATCAAATTCAATCAGAACAATCTAGTAGATTTTTAGGAAAAAGGAATCGCAATATTATTATCGATATTGGCGATTGCGATATTGAAGTTTTGAATTCGCATTTTTGGTTAACTTTAGGTCAAATTAAAAAACTAATGGATGTTGATAATCTTGTTAATATGGATACAAGGACGGTTTTATCCTGCATTCCATTTTGGAATTTTAAAAATGAAACTATACTCAATGAGACAAATAATATCGATTCTTATTTTTATAATTCGATATTTAACAACGATCAAATTGAATATGTTGAAGCATTTAGAAAATTAAATGATTTTAAAATGTTCAATAGTATAAAAAGAGACCTTATTTCGCTTAAAAAACTAGATAATTGGGAATACATAAATAATGAATTTATATGTAAAGAGCCTTATAATTTTAAAGTGATTTTTTGCAATCTGAACATTGAAGGAAGAGAGGTAAAACATTGGTGTCAGCCTCTTTTTGAGGCGACCGAGAAAGCTCTTTTTGTTTTATTTTGCGCAAAGTTTGGTAACAAGTATAAATACCTGGTTAAATTAACTAGTGAAGTTGGCTCTTTTGATACAGTAGAATACGGACCAACTATACAGCTAGAAGGAAACAAAATTCTTGAATTTTCAAACACTAAACTTGGACAAATATATTCTAAAAATTTAGCTATTAAAGAAAACATTAAAAATGATGTTATTTTGTCTGAAGAGGGGGGGAGATTCTATCATGAAGAAAACAGGAATATTGTTTTAGAAGTAGATTGCAAAGAGCTAGAATTTCTAAATCAAAATGAATATGTTTGGTTAGATTATAAAACACTCAATTTTTTAGTTCAGTTTAATAACGTTTTGAACATTCAACTAAGGAACTTATTGTCTATTATAAGAGGTTAATAATTTATGAGAAAAATTCGTTTAGGCATACTTTGTCCATCAGAAATAGCCTTTAGAAGGTTTATGCCTGCATTAAAGGAACTTTCTAATATTTTTGAATTCATTGGCGTGGGGCATGCAAGTGCTGAAGAATGGTATGGAAAAAAAGAATTATCAGAAAATCAAAAGATAGCTTTAAATGCCGATTTAACTAAAGCAGAAAATTTTATTAATACTTATGGTGGTAAATTATTTGATAGCTATGAAAGTGTTATTAATTCAAATGAAATAGAAGCCTTATATATACCTTTACCACCGGCATTGCATTATGAATGGGCTAGTAAAGCTCTTTTAAAAAATAAACATGTTTTTGTTGAAAAGCCATCTACCGATTCGCTTTTTAATGCGATAAAACTTTGTGAAATAGCTAAACAAAGACATTTAGGTTTACATGAAAATTATATGTTTATTTTTCATAGTCAATTAAATTTTATTAAATCTTATCTTCAAAACGGAGAACTTGGCGATTTGCGTTTAATTAGAATTGCTTTTGGGTTCCCATTTAGAGGAGCAAACGATTTTAGATATTCTAAGAAAATGGGAGGAGGAGCTTTACTAGATTGTGGTGGCTATACTTTAAAATTAGCTGGTTATTTACTGGGTAATACTTGTAAGCTTTGCTGCCACAAACTTAATTATAAAGATGGGTATGAAGTTGATATATATGGCTCTGGAACATTGATGAACGATAGTGGTGATGTTGTCCAAGTTTCATTTGGTATGGATAATAGTTATAAATGCGAATTAGAAATTTGGGGATCAAAAGGATGTTTAAGAACAAATCGTATTTTAACTGCTCCTGCAGGTTTTGAACCAGAAATAGAAATTACTTTAAATAACGAAGTTAAACATATAAAACTTGCTAGCGATGATAGTTTTAAAAAGTCTATTGAATATTTTGCTAAGTGTATAAAATATGACGATATACGAAATAAAAACTATCAAGAATTAATAAAACAAAGTAAAATAGTTGAGGAATTTAAGGAGTAAAATTATGGGTGCAAAAATTACAGATATAGGATTAGGAGTAAAAGTAATCGAACCAGATTATTTTGAAGATTATAGAGGCTATTATTGCGAAACTTATTCACAAAGAACAATGAAAAAATTGGGGATTAATTTGAACTTTGTTCAAGATAACCATTCTTACTCAATTAAGAAAGGAACAATTAGAGGAATTCATTTCCAAAATAATCCTGTTCCTCAAGCAAAGCTTGTCCGCTGCACAAACGGAAGAGTAATGGATTACGCTGTTGATTTAAGGAAAGATTCACCAACATATAAACAATGGGTTTGCGTTGAGCTAACTAAAGAGAACAGAAAGCAAATTTTAATTCCTTCTGGTTTTGGCCATGCTTTCATTACTTTAACTGACAATTGCGAAGTTTTATATAAAGTTGATGGACTTTACGAGCCAAAACTAGACAGATCTATTAAATGGGATGATCCTGAAATCAATATTCCATGGGGAGTTTCTGATCCAGTGGTATCGCAAAAAGATATTAAAGCACCATATTTAAAAGACAGCGATTGCAATTTTACTATGAAAGATAATAAGTAATTTATGAAGATTGCTTTAGTAACAGGTGCTGACGGCTTTTTAGGTCATTGTTTATGTAAACATTTAATACAATGTGGATATTTTGTATATGGTGTCGGTATCAATGAAAATAAAATAAAAGACATAGATTCTGCGAACTTTTTATTTATAAATGCTTATTTTGAAGATTACAAATCGTTAAAAGATAGGATTACAAAAAAAGTTGATTATTTTTTTCATTTTGCCTGGAATGGAGTTTTTGGCAACGCTTTTAAAGACTATGCTTTGCAGCTCAGCAATGCTAAGTTTGCTTGCGACGCTGTTTTAATTGCCAAAGATTTAGGGTGTAAAAAATTCATTTTGGCTTCAACGATTAATACTTTGGAAACGCTAGATTATTTTGGAAAATTTGATATTGAGCCACGATACACAAATATTTATGCAATGAGCAAACTTTCAGCAGAAATGATTGGAAAAACAATCGCATATCAAAACGAAATTGAATTTAATTGTGGTTTAATTTCGATGGTTTATGGCCCAAATAATTATTCATTAATGGTTCCGAACGTTGTAATGCTAAACCTTCTTCAAAGCAAAGCGTCAAACTTAATAGATTATGATACAAGTTATGATCTAATATATGTGGAAGATGTAGCGGATGCTTTTATTTCTATTGCTGAAAAAGGAATAAATCTAAAAACTTATTATGTCGGTCACCCATCATTACAAAAATTTGGGGATATATTTTCTAATATAAAAAGCATTATTAATGGTAACGGGATCTTGAATTTTGGCGTTTTTCCTAACAAAACGCTAATTAATTACAATTTAATAGATTTAAATTCGCTTTATAAAGATACTGGTTTTTTGCCAAGTTATGATTTTAGAAAATCAATTCTAGAAACGACTAAATGGTTGCAGGATAATATTTCTTGTTTTACAAATAAATAATTATATGAAAAAAAGTGGTTTGAAATTTAACGTTATTTTGAGCTTAATATCGCAATTTGTTTGTTATATTAGCCCTTTAATTGTCGCTCCTTATATCTCAAGGGTTTTAGGGCCTGACGGAATTGGAGTTTATTCTTTTTCATATTCTTTTGTTTTTTACTTTTCAAGCTTGATTGTTTTAGGTTTTTCAAACTTGGGCATAACAATGATTTCCAAGGAAAGGGACGATAAAGAGAAATATTCGATTATTTTTTGGACTACTTTATTGTTACGTTTTTTCTTAGGCATAGTACTAATTGGCATATATCTCGGCTTATCGTTCGGTGGAGTTTTAGGTGGTCGAGATAACATATATATAATGCTAGCACTAACACTGGTTTTAATTGGCAATATTGTTGATATAAAATTTCTTTTTCAAGGGCTTGAGAATTTTAAAATAATAACGTATATCCAAGTGCTGACTTATGTTCTATATATAGGGTCTATCTTTTTGCTAGTAAAAGACAGAAATGATGTTTTGCTTTACACGATTTTAAAATCTTCTACAGATTTATTAGTTAATATTGTTTTATTTGTATTTGCTGTTAAGCATATAAAAAGGCCTTGTATTGATTTTAAAATTATGCCTAATTTACTCAAAAATAGCTTATTACTTTTTGTTCCGAGTATTTTGATTAACTTGGGGATTCAACTAGAACAGACTTTTTTAGGTGTATTTAGCAACAATACTGAAGTAGGATATTTTCAACAGGCGATAAAATTCCCACTGTTAATAGGAAATTTAACCTATGCCATTTGCCCTGTTATGATGGCTCGAGTTTCTTATTTAATTAAAGAAGGCAAAAATGATGAAATTAAGGATAAGATAAGTAAAATATTACTACTAGCCGCCCTTTTGTCATTACCTTGTTGCTTAGGGCTTTATTCCATTGGCAAAATATTTGTTCCTTTATATTTTGGACAAGAATTTCTGCCTGTTGTAAATATTCTTTATATAACGTTGCCAATATCTATATTTAGCCCAATTAATGCCATTTTAATAAATGCATATTTATATCCTTTAAAGAAAACTAATTATGTTGTAATTGCAGCAGGAAGTGAGCTGATAGTGAATATCATACTTTCGATTATTTTACTTTATGGGTTAAATTTGGGGGCAATCGGAGGAGCTACAGCGTGCTTTATTTGTGAGGTAATTTTATTTTTGCTCCTATTAATTTTTTGTAGAAATAGCTTCCAGCATAAATTCGTTTTAAAAGATTTTTTAAAAATATGTATTTCCGCTTTATTAATAGCTTGCGCGGTTATTCCTTTTAATAAGTTTGTTCAATTAAATATATGGCTTCAATTATTTATTGATGTAATTATTGGAGCTTTTATATATGGTGTTGTTTTGATTGTAACTAAAGAATATGTTGTACTAAATATATTAAATTATTGTATTTCTAAATTTATAAGAAAAGAAATTAATTGATTTAGCAAATGTAGGTAAAATATGATTTATAATTTTGAATTTGTAAAGAAAAATAATATAACTTCACTAATTGGGGAAGAATTTAATGAGCAAGAGCTTGTTAAGAAGTTAGCTGATGGTAGTGCCGAATATAAAGAATTACACAGTGCAGTCATGAATATATTGAGTGGTCTAAGAAATCAAATAGCTGAACATTGCATATTAGAAAAGATTTGCTTTTTGCTTGGAAACGGCAGTTCAATCTATGCCGGAAGCAAATCGATTTATGACGACCATTTTGATTATGACAAAACCATTGAAAATGATTTGCTTCAATTAAAAGATTTATTTAGAGGTAAATCGAAAGAAGAGCAACGAAATATTTTGCTAACTTTTAAAAAATTATAAAGTTTTGTTCTTGGTTTTAAGATATAGAGTAGCTGTTCACTTGAATATATTTAGAAAAATAACGCTAGTTTAATATATAATGTCTTATATGTCATCAATTCCATTTACATTTTCTCGGTTTAACCGCCAAACAAAACAGTATTATGAAATGACAAAAATTGATCATAATTATTTTAAAAGTGCGTTCGAAAAATGTTTTGAAACTGATTATAAGTTAATGTTTAATAATATTTCGTATAAAGAGTCTTTATATACGTTGCTAGAAAGGTTTTATAAAAATGAGGAAATAATAAAAGAAAAATTTAAAATCGATAAGCTGAGCAAGAAATCAGAGCTGACCTTTTACGAGTTTCCTATTGTAAATAGTCGCATTGATATAGTGTCTATAAGTGATAAAAGTTGTGCTTACGAAATTAAAACTAAATATGACAACTTGAATAGGTTGGTTAAGCAACTTAATGATTACTTAAATTGCTTTGAGTATGTTTATGTCATTACATCTGATGATAAATTTGAGCAAGTTAAAAAACTGGTGCCATCGTGTGTTGGCATTTATATATATAAGGATAATGCTAAGAAAATTAAATTTGATATGGTCAGAAAAGCAATCTATTCACCCTATATAAATTATTCTTTTATATTGAACAAATTTTCTAAAAAACATCTTATTTATTTTTTTAAAACTAGAGATATTCCAGAAATTCTTTCTAATTATTCGAATGAAGCTATACTTTCAAATTTTAAGAAAATGATTATTAAAAAATATGGCGATAAAAGCGGCGATTATTCTTCTAACAAATAAAATTTAATAATTTGTTCAATGTAGTTCGCAATTGCTATCTCAACATAATTCCGAGCCGTGGAATTTTTATTTGTTTTGTTATGGTAATCAACAATTTCCCTTAGTCTTTTTAGTGCATAACCATCAATTTCTTTTAGATGGAATAATGGTGTATTAATTTCTTGCTGCTTGTTAATTAATGAAGAAAAATATTCTGTAAGTTTTGTGTAGATGTAGGCGATCGGTTCTTTTTCTATTGTTTTAGTAACGAAAAACTTATTTTTTGCATATGAATATTCAAAGAAGATGCCTTCCACTGAAACGTTGTTATTTCGAGCTTCATTATTGTCATTTTTCGCCCCACAGTAAGATCCAAAACCGCTATATTGAAATTCAGTATGGATTTTTAAATACTCTATAAGATTGTAATTACAAAGTTTTGTGTAACTTATATTTTCATATAAACGAGCGGCTTTTTGCGATCTTTCAATACTAAAAAAAATAGTTTTTGGTTTAATGGTATTGACTATTTTATTATAGTTAGAGAGTAGAATTTTAGTTTCTATACCCGCCTCTTCGTTATCTAATATTAAATAATCTTCCTTAGTTAAAATGTTAAGTATATCTAGAATATTTTCTAAATTACGATAATTTATAATTCTTAAAGCTATGTTTAAATTAAGATCATGTAATACATTAATTGATTGTATTAGTTCAGCTTTATTTTTTATTACTAAGTCGAAGCTTAACTTGATTGAAGGTATAGCATTTTTAGGGTAGTTAGTGTTGATGACTGAATCTAAATAATCTTTTATTATCAAGCTGTTATTTTCAGTATACAATTCATAAAAATATCGCATTCCTTGTAATGCATCCATGTATTTGTTAAAAGAAGTAGATGACAAATTAGTTTTGAATTCGATATATGGTATAAGTCTATCCCTCACTAAGTCATAATATTTGAGTTCATTAAAATGTTTAATAACGTTAAGTTGCGCAAACGCTTTGCTTCTTAATATTGGTATAAATATTCTGTCCATATTTTTTATTTTAAAAATATAATAAATATTGTCAAGCAAAAGTTTGACTATATAATAAATTCTAATATTTTTAAAATTATGTTTACATTCAAAAAAAATAATTTATAATTTAAATATGGAAATACATTTTGCTTCAAAAGCAGATAGGCTTCTTTCAGACAAAAAGAAATTAATTAAGAAGTATGGAGATAAGGCGGCTAAAACTGTCGATGTTGTTTTAAGTGTTTTAAGAGCTGCTGCAAATTTAGAAAGAAGTACCTAATATCCCTCCGACGAGAAGACATAAACTTGAAGGTGATTTATCTGGTTTGCGGGCGATTGATATTTCTAAGAACTATCGTTTAATTATTAAACCTATTGATGGCGAGTTTGAACTTAGAAAAATCAGATCAATAGAGATATTAGACATTGTTGATTATCACTGAGGTAAAAAATGACTATTGAAATGGTAAAAACTTCAAATATGTTGAAGTTATACTTGGAAGAAAACAATTTTACAATTAACGATTTATTAAAAGTGACAGATGTAAGTAGTGCAACTCTTTATAATTTTTTTGCTGGAAGGGGTAAATTTACTTATAAGATAGCTTTAGGTATTAATAAGTTAATGCCTGAATTGTCAATACCTTTTCTTATGAAATATGATGCCGAATATAATGCTTATGTCAGTGAATTCACAACTCAAAATAATATAAAAAATCCAAAGGAATTAATTTCATATTTTTCGTTAGATAAATTTTATCCTGAATTTAAAGGAAGCGATATAGATTTATGTAAAATCGGTATGAATGTTTTCGGCAAAGAAAATTTTATAAATAAAAGAATTGATTTTATCGAAGTGAGTGGATATGCATTCGCTAAGGCTTCTAAGCCAAATGAAGTAATTGCTTGTACGCGGGTAAAAAACACACTTGTTAATGCAAAGAAGGTTAACACAAATTGGGAAAGCAAAAAATTAGACTATGAGGCGCTAAATTATGTACTTAATAACATTTACATGTACAGTGCAACAACAACAATAGAAGAAACCAAGGATTCCTTTGAATTAATAGCAAATGAAATTGGAATCAATTATTACTTTGCAAATAGTGTTCCTAATTCAAGAGTTAAAGGCGTGAGCGTATTGACTAACGAAGGTTCCGTATTTGTATTAGTAAGCGATTTATTTCATTGTATCGAAAATTTATGGTTAACTTTTATACATGAACTTATTCATATAAAAACTAACGATTTCTATAATTCGCTATCTATAGGCGACGGCAAAGCAGAAAGTATTGAAAGGAAAGTTGAAGAAGATGTTGCCGAGCTTCTTATCGGTAATTTTCAATTTAACAAAAATATTTCGTTAATTGAAAATGCTTATGAAATGTCGAATGTTAGAAAGATACCTGTAGGCTTAGCTGCTGAATTAATACGTTCAAAAACTAATACTTATAGTAATAGAGATTTAAATGGTTTGGTTCATATATATAAGAAATATTAGTTTTTTTGTATGGAGGTTTTATGGACATTGCTATTCGGAGTTTGATTATTGAAATAATGAGCTTAATTGTTTCGATAGTATCTACTATTGTTGCTTGTAAAGCGGTTTCTGTCATTAAGCAAATTAACAATCACCAAAAAATTAATGGTGATAATAACTATCAAATTTATAAAGGAGATTTACATGAAAGAAGTGAATGATCAAAAAATTGAAGGTCAAAATAATCACCAAATTATCGGAAGCAATAACCAAATTAATATCCGTTACGGTTTGAGCAAAGAAGAAATCTGTGTTTTGATTAAATCTTTAGGTGTTTTAAATAAAGATGAAGTCGCAGAAATAATACAAAACACTTTAGATAAGATGGATTTTTCTAAAATCATAAAACCTGATGCAAGGATTTTTGTTCCTATGGTTACACAATTATCTTATAGTTTTAACGAAGACCTTATAAAACAAACTTATAAAAAAATGCTTGAATCAAGTTTGAATATAGATAAAAGAAATTTAATTCATCCAGCGTTTGTCCAAATTATTTCACAATTGAATTCTGAAGAGATTAAAATTTTAAATAAACTTGAGTTATCATCGTTGGATTTATACCCCTTAGTGTCAATGAGTGTTGTGTTTGAGAACAAAAAAGGGTCAATGGTCGCCTCAAAATATTTTTCTGATATTGGATATGGTGTTTGTGAATATCCTGAAAATATATGCTCATATTTGGAAAATTTGGAAAGATTAAAAATAATTGAAATACCAGAGACAAAACACATAAGTTCGGATGAACTATATGAAAATCTAATTAATCATAATGCATTAAAACAGTTACGCGAGATTATACAAAAAAAATATTCGAACATTGTAGATTTTGAATATAAAAAAACTTTTTTTCGCTTAACAACATTTGGTGTTAATTTTCTTAGTTGTTGTAAAATTGATTAAATGCGAAATAAATTTGTTGCTATAAAAGTATTAAGCATAGATGTCGTTGTTGGTTTACTTGAAGTTAGATGTGATCAAATTCTATCTAAAGAAGTATCTATAAAAGATTGCTTAGTCAATATAAATACCGCAGAACTACTGCCGAAACGTAAAGACGCAATTGTCAACGACAAGAGTTATACGAAATTTATAAAACACGAATTAATCGGACTTAGTGGTCTAAAACTTTTTGTCTAAAAATGTTGCACAAAAAATAAGAGATAAAAGTAATCGATGGGAACTTATGTTCAATTATCGTGATTAATTCGCTCTTAAAAAGTTTGACAAGTTACAACATTATTTACTTATTTTGCTTATTGCTGTATTAATTGTTTTCTATACGAGGGAAGATAAGATGAAAAATAATGAAATTGTGAAGATCAGAAATAGTGTAAAAGTTCTTTATCATTTTACAACTCTTTCAAATTTTAGATTAATTATCGATGGGAAGAAATTAAAATTTGGAGAACTTGAAAATTCCAACGATCCAAAAGAAGGAATTTATCCAAAAAATATTGTATATATTGAGTGCAATTTAATTTCTCTATATTCGTTTTTGAAAGGAGGGCGAAAGATTGTTTAATGAACGATGATTTATAGTAAGTATTAAAGTTTTAACTACGTTATTAAACTTATTCCAGTTATGAATAAAAATACGTAATAGCAAAGCTTTTGATACTTACAGTATTATTGAAGTCGCTAGCACTATCGAACAAATACTAGAAGTTTGATTTTGCTAATAAAAAATAAAGTGCTAGAGCTATATAGCTAATGCTGGCACTTTTTTTTACATTTTTCTCGAAGATTATCTAAGTAAATGATTTAATTATTTATATGAAGAAAAATGTGTTTAGAGAAAAAATACACGACAACATAACTAAGGAAGAATTGGTTGAACTTACTGGTGCTTTAACTAGATCAGTTGACATAATGTTTGAAAACATCGAAAGTATTTTTATATAATGATTGGCTTTGCAAATCAT
>CALVLC010000019.1 GCA_944336335.1 uncultured Bacilli bacterium
TAAAAACCCCAATAATTAATTTCATTAAAAATAAAACTGTATTAAAAACAATACCAGTTAATGAAGCCAATATGCCGTGCTTTTCTCTTACTTTCTCATTTTGAACATTTTGATAATCTTTAATAAAGAGTTTTCTTAAAAATGTAACCATGTTTAATATTTTACTTACTTAAATTCTGTTTGTTAAATTGAAATAGTATAGCAAATAAAAAACCTTGGACATTGCCAAGGTATATTTTAAATTATTCTTTTCTTTCTTTTCCTACAAAGAACAAAGCGACCGTTCCTGGCCCTGTATGGGATCCAATAGTTGTTCCAATATCAAAGATTTCAACTTTACCTTTAAGATTTGGAAAATAATCTTCTACTTTATCTTTAACAGCTTTAGCGTCTTCAAATACAGCACTATGAGAGATATAGCAATAATCATTATAATCTTTGCCATCTTTTGCATTTTCAATCATCTTCTGAACAATTGCATTAATGACTTTCTTCTTTCCAACAATTTTTTCTCTAGGAATAAGTCTTCCTTCATTATTAACATTTAAAAGCGGACAAACATGGAGCATGTTTCCAAAAAACCCACTAGTTTTCGAAATTCTTCCGCCTCTAACAAAATATTTTAAATCAGTTGAAAAGAACCAATGGTTGATAAACAAACGATTATTTTCTGCCCAGTCTCTAACTTCTTCTATGCTCTTGCCTTCATCTTTTAAGTCAGCAAGTTTTTCCATAAGTAATCCATAACCGCTGCTCGCTGCAAGAGAATCAACAATATAAATTTTTACATCTTTATATTTTTCATTGATCATATTTACTGCAAGACGAGCACTATTAATTGTTCCACTGATTCCGCTTGATAAAGTTAAATGTAAAATTTCTTTATAGCCTTCGTTAATTAAATTTTCAAAATAATTGTAATAATCTTGAGCGTTTAACTGGCTAGTTTTTGTCATTACGCCCTCTTCCATCTTTTTATAGAATTCATTTATAGGAAGAGTTTCACCGAAATCGTCTTTGTGTTCAATACCATCAAGAAAATAGTGGAAACAAATATATCGAATACCTCTATCTTTATAGTGTTTAACATTTAAATCACTTGTTGAGCAGCAACTTAATAAATATTTACTCATTCTATTTTCAAAGCTCCTTCCTTAACATTGATAGATTATAATATAAAGGCACATATAAATTAAACTAAAAAGAATTATTTTTTAGATTTAATTTTCTCTAATATAAAAATTATTTTTTAAAGTATTTTATTTTAAAAATCTCGCAAATCTCAACTATTCAACAGATTTAAGAGCTTCAGCCATTTTTATTTTATTAATTTTTGGGAAGAACAATAAGCAAACAAGGATTACAAACCCAAAGGCTAAAAGTAATGTATAAATATAACTTGGCCACGCTATTGACATACCAAAAGTTAAACCAATTGAAGAAATACTATTCATAACAAAATTATGTAAAAATACGCCAACTCCAATTCCAATAAGAACACCTATAATCGTCATAAAGAATATTTCTCTAAAGATATATAGTAAGGCTTCATAACGATAATAACCATTAACTCTCAAAGTTGCAATTTCTTTAACACGTTCTGAAACCATAATGTCTGTTAAGTTATAAATAACTACCGCAATTAAGGCTCCACTTAAAAGAACGATAATAACAACTAGTGAGTCAAGATTGTTTAAAACGCTTTCGTAAACAAGTTTTGTATTTTGAGAATTAATAATACTTGTGACAACTGGATTTTCTATCATTCTATCAATATAAGAATTAACTTCTTCGTCGCTAAGTCCCGTATCAACAATATAAGCGTTAGCCGTTAAAGTAGGGAAATAATTTTTCATTACTTCTTCACCGCAATAAACATAATTTCCAATATAATTTTGAGTAATTCCAGTAATTCTAATTTGAGTTAAACTGTTGTTTAAATCATCAAGTGAAATAACAATATTGTCGCCAATTGATAAATTAAATTCGTCTGCAATTTGTTTTGTAATAACAAAACTACTGCTGTCAAAACTTAATGGATCATCTAAACCAATATATTCGGTTAAATTATTGGTTGAGATTAAACTCATATCAATATTAGTATCAGCTCCTAAAGCTGAGCCATCATAATAAAAAGCTTTAGTGCTTTTTCCAACATCAAATATGTTATCTCCATTCATTCCTTCTTCGGTGAGTTTTGCAACAAAATCATACTTAACAATTTCTGTATATTGAGTTGTATTGATGACACTTAACGAATCTTTTATACCAAAACTTGTTAAAAGTAATCCCGTGCAACCACCAATACCAATAAGCATCATAATTAGATTTTTCTTGAATCTAAAAACGTTTCTAAGCATTGATTTTGTATTAAATTTCAAATGTTTCCAAATAAATGGAATATGTTCTAACCAAATTTTCTTACCAGGTAATGGCGCTTTCCCAATAAGTAGCGATGAAACATTATCTTTCAGTGAAGCAAAAGCAATAATTGTAATTGTTAATAAAATTAGAGCAATCATCAAGAAAGAATAAAGCGCGATAGACCAAGGATCGCCAACATAAACAATTGAACCAATATCGTATAAGGTGCCGTAAATATATCCAATAATAGTTGGAAGTACGAAAAGACCGAAAAGAATAGCAACAATCGTTCCAAGTATTGTTGTTAGTAAACCATAAATTAGATACTTAGTAAAAATCATGCCTTTAGAGTAACCAAGAGATTTTAAAGTTCCCATTTGGCCTCTATCTTTATTTATAATTCTAGTTACACTTGTAATTGAAACAAGAAGCGCAATGCCAAAGAAAAATACTGGGAAAACAGCACTAACAGCATCAACTTTTTGAGAGTCTTGTTCAAACATGTAAGCACCTTGGTTTTGCTCTCTTGATAAAACATACCAAGTCGTATCTATTGAACCAAATTGCTCATTAAAAGTTTGGTCAATCTGACTAGAAACAAGCGAATCAAATTCTTCTGTTTCTAAAAATGCTTCCAAAGCATCAACTAATCCTTGTTTAATTTCATCGCTGAAATCACTATTATTAATTGCTTCTTCGAATTGATTTTTAATTTGTAAAGCAACCTCATCTTTCATCATTTCTTTAATCTCAGTGATTCTATTTTCAATAAAAGGAGTGCTAATTTCATTTATTTCATCAATTTTTCGGTCAATAAAATCTTTGTATTCTTGAGAAAAAGAATTGTATTGTCTTGCTCCAGAATAACGAATTTTTATGATTGTAACTTCTTTTGGTTCATAAAAAGAGCTGTCAAAATAAACAACAGCATCCAATACGCCGCTACCAATTGTTGTTACATCGCCGTTTTTAGAAACGTAAAAAGGATCTTTAACTAAACCAGAAATTGTATAAGTTTCTTCTACACCATCGTCGTTTATTATAACAACTTCTGTTCCGATTTCATGACTAATCGCATCACTAGAGTTTTCTAAGAGCAAAACTTCGTTAGCATTATCTGGAAATTCTCCACTTACTAGAGTTATTTTATCAATGTTACTATCTTCAAAAGATCTATAAATCAAACGAGTTTCACTTTTTTTGCCATCAATTGTGGCAAACTCATCCATTTGATAATAACCTTCAATTTGATTAACTCCTCTTAATTCATTTCTTAAATTATCAATATCACTTTCGGAAAATCCAATGGTTGATTGAATATAAACATCCATAAAATTCATGTCATTGTAATATTGATTCATAGTGGCTTGTAAATCTGGTGATGTACTTTTTAAACCAACTAAAAATCCAAGTCCTAAAACTACAATAACAAAAATCGATATTAATCGACTTAAATCCTGTTTAATAGAGGAGAATATGTACTTTAAATAAGTATGTTTCATTACCACTCAATCTCCTCAATTGGTAAAGGATGTTCGTTAAATTCTTCAGCAACTATTGTCCCGTTTTTAATATGTAAAACGTGATCAGCCATTTTAGTTAAAGCTGAGTTATGAGTAACAACAATAACCGTTTTATTTCTTTTCTTACAAAGATCGTGTAAAACTTTTAAAACTTTTTTGCCAGTTTCATAATCGAGTGCGCCGGTTGGTTCATCACAAAGTAAAAGTTTTGGATTTTTAGCTAACGCTCTTGCTATTGAAACTCTTTGCTGTTCGCCTCCTGATAATTGACTAGGAAAATTTTTCATTCTAGTTTCAAGGCCGACAGCTTTTAAAGCATCTTTTGCATCGAGTGGGTTTTTACAAATCTCACTAGCAATTTCGACATTATCAATTGCTGTTAAATTAGGCATCAAATTATAAAATTGGAAGACAAAACCAATCGAATTTCTTCTAAATAGAGTCAATTGCTTTTCGTTATATTTAGAAATATCTTCTTTATCAACAATAATAGAACCATCGCTTACTGCATCCATTCCACCAAGCAAGTTTAAAAGAGTGGTTTTGCCACTACCACTAGGCCCAACTATAATGCAAAATTCGTTTGCGCCAATATTGAATGTTAAATTATCGTTAGCTTTGATAACAGTGTCACCGACATGATATTCTTTGCTAACGTTTTTAAACTGTAAAAGATATTCCATTTTTTTGCCCTCTGTTATTAATACAATTTTAATCGACACTTGTTGATTATTCAATTAAGTGAAATTGGGTTTTTACATTTAAATCAACACATATTAAAATAATGTTGTTTATTATGAAAGTTGTAGAAAAAGATACAAATACTGCACTTTTTACAGGAGAAAACTTATTAACAGAAAAGAAAATAAACGAAAAAGTTATTAAAACTAAAAAGCGTTTATCTAAATCTTTAATTAACTTGTTAAAAGAAAAAGCAATCACGGAAATTGACGTTAGTCAACTCTGTCAGCTTGCCGGATTACATAGAACAACATTTTATAAACACTATGAATCACCTAGAAATCTTCTTAATGAATTAATTAATGAATTTTTCAAAAAGATTGAAATTTTCTTTTTAAAAATTGATCCAAAAGAAAACACCATAAGCAAAGTTGCTCTTTTGTTGAGATACTTGAAGCAAAATTATGAGTTCATAGCTGTTATTATTAACAATGACTCGCTAACTTCCATAAGTCATAAACTAATAACAATTGATTTTATTGATACTTTAATTAAAAACAATATCCAATACCGTAAAAATGTTTATATAAACGATGATTATTATATTGATTTTATAATAGCTGGTTGGTATGCAGTTATAAAAAGACGGATCAATGAAAATTGCTCACTTGATGAAAATACTCTGGCCAGACTTTTAACTTCTATTTATTAATTTTGATAGACATTAGATCTTTCAAAGACAAAGTTTGTTTTTTAAGAAAATTCAATACTTCTTCTCCAGATTTATATCCATTAATTGCTCCTGATTGCTTACAAGTTAGAGATCCACAAGCGGATGCAAATTCTAAGCAACTATGAATAAAGTTGTTTTCGTTTTTATCGAGATTTAAATAAGAATGTAGAAATCCACTATAAAAACTATCTCCTGCTCCAACAGTATCTTTTACTTTTACCCTAAAAGAATTTTGAGTAGTTGTTTCTTTTTGAGTTAAGGCAATTGCGCCCTTTGAACCTTTTGTAATTACTAAGCATTTAGGTTTGATAGTTTCAAACACATCTCTTTCATCTTTTATATCATTAAAGAATAATGAAATTTCTTCATCTGAAAACTTGATAAAATCAACAGAGTGAATGAATTCTTTATATAAAGAAATAGGATTATCTCCGCCTTCAAAAATGTCAGATCTAAAATTTACATCGAATGAAATTGGAACATTATTTTCACGCGCTCTTAAGATAAAATCTTTAAGGATTTTTCTACTCTCAATATTAGATAAAAATAGACTTCCTATATGAATTAAATCAAATTGTTTTAAATCCAAATTTCTAATTTTTTCATAATTAAACATGTAATCTGCAGTGTTTTTTCGTATAAACGAGTATTTTCTATTTTTACCATCAGTAACATTTAAAGCTATTGTAGTGTTTCTATCTTTAAGCTTCTCAACTTCAAGATTTAAGTTTTTCTTTTTGCTTATTTTTTCAAGAATATAGTTGCCAAAAAAATCATCTCCAACTTGTCCAATAAAAGTTACTTCATCGCCTAAAGATGATAGATTATATGCAACATTAAAAGGCGCTCCTCCAATAGCAAATTTAAAGGAATCATCTTCTTGAACCAAATCAATTAATATTTCACCAACAACTAAAACTTTACTCATATTTTCCACTTATACTTTTCTAAATCTACTTGATAATTAATAACTTCGATGCCATCATTTTCTAGCATTTCTTTTTGCTTTTCAATTCCGCCATATCCAAAATTCTTAGCTAGTTGTCCTTTACTATTAACAACTTTGTAGCAAGGATGAACAAGAGGCAATGGGTTTTTATGTAGTGCGTTACCAACAACTCTTGCTAATTTCTTATTGCCAAGCATTATAGCTATCTGCTGGTAAGTCATTACTTTGCCTTTTGGTATACTATCTAATATTTTTTGAACATCTTCTAAATATTTCATAACCAAAAATATTATCGTATTTTTAAAGATTATTTTCATTTAAATCTTTGTACAACATAAAAAAGCGCCGAAATTTAGCGCTCTTTTAACTTCCACTATATATAAGTTGCTTTGTTATTAAATGTTTTCGCCTAATTTATAAGCTTTTTCTAATATTTCATTTTTACTTGCTGCTTCATTTGGCTTACCAACACCACCGACAAAAACAGTCTCTTTTATTTCAACTCCATCAAAGCAATCGGTCCAACCAGATATAGCGATTACAGCTCTCTTATAAGTTTCTTCACCTTCATCTTCAGCAGCACTGAAAGCTAAATAAACTTCTTTAAATTTATTTTTCTTGCCAAACAATGGATTAAGTCTATCTAGAAATGTTTTTAATAAACCACTAATCCCGTAATAATAAATTGGTGAAGCAAAGACTAAAACGTCGCTTTCTGAAACCTTCTCGTAGATATCTTTCATAGAATCTTTTAAAACGCAATTACCGGTTTTTACACAACTTAAACAACCGATACAAAATTTAAGGTCGATATCTCTAGCGCTTAAAAAAGTTACTTCACTGCCACTCTTCTCTGCGCCTTCCTTAATTTTTAAAGCTAGTGCTTCAGAGTTACTGCCAACTCTTAATGATGATGAAAATATGAATACTTTTTTCACGTTATAAATTCTCCTCCTATAATTTGTTGTAATATTCGTCATCAACAGGTTCTAACCATTCGTTTGAACATCCATCACCGGGTATTTCAAAAGCTAAATGTGAAAACCGAGAATCTTTCTTTGCACCATGCCAATGCTTTACTCCAGGTTTAATTTCAACAATATCTCCAGGTTTTAAACTTTGTGGTTCTTCTCCTTCTTCTTGATACCAGCCACTACCATCGACACAAATCAAAACTTGTCCGCCGCCTTTTTTAGCGTTATGCTTGTGCCGATTATTACGACAACCAGGCTCAAAAGTAACATTACTAATAAAAATTGATTCATGTGGAGATGTCAAAGGCTTTAAATAACTATTTCCAATAAAATATTGTGAATAAGCTGTATTAGGTTCTCCTAAGCCAAATATTCCGCCATGACATTCTTTGCAATCATCATTATAAATTTCCTTGGCCATTCTAAAAACCGCCCATGCTTTTGGCCGACCTACGTAGAAAGCTATATGCGTAATCGCTTCCGCAAATTCTTCTTTGCTAATTCCATTATTTTTTGCGTTTTGAATATGGAATTTCAAAGATGAATCAAGAATTCCTGAACTTACAAGAGCAACAACTGTAATTAATGATCTATCTCTTAATGAGAGTTTGTCCTCTCTTGCCCAAACTTCACCAAATAAAACGTCATCATTTAAATGTGCAAATTCTGGAGCAAACGAATTTAATTCATCTCTTCCAGCAGTAACTTTATTTGCCATATAAATCCTCCATACTTGACACTATGTCATTAATTCAAGTATATTCTTTAATTGACAATATGTCAACAATTGATAAAATAAAATAAAGAGGATTTTCAAATGTTTATTAGAGCAAGAACTGAAGAACAATTTAATGAAAGAAGACAAGAGATTATTAACGCAACAAAGTTTCTATATCAAACCTATTCTTTTAGAGAAATTAATTTTTCCAAAATTTCTGAACAAACAAAAATAGCAAGATCAACCATCTATAATTATTACTTAAATAAAGAAGAAATATTTTTAGACATTATCTTGGAATATTTCTTAAACATTCGTGACGCCATAAAAGAAAATTTTTTGAATGTAAAATTTGAACGTGAACAAATTGTTAACAAACTAACAAAAATCTTATTAGACAATTATGCTTTATTAGAACTTGTCTCTTTATACATAGAACAAATTGAATATGTTTGTTCTCAAGAAAAACTTAATCACTTTAAAATGGAATTCAAAAGCTTGTCAAATGTTTTGAAAGAAATGGTGCGTTTCCAATTTCCAGAAATAAGCGAACAATTAATGCAATATTTTATACAAGCTTTTTATTCGTCTTTACATGGCATAGTTCCTGCTTGCTCACCAATTAAAAAACAAAGAATTGCAATGGAAAAAGCCGGAATTTACGTCAAATTTGATAAGAAAGAATATATTTATTTTTATCTTAACGCAATTATTTCTTGCTTATACGATAAGCCTAGTCTTTAAAAGTTCTCTTATATTGTTTTGAAATTTTAATTTCAAATTTTTCTAATTTATCTTTTATTTGATCGATATAGTTATCTCTAATTTTTCGAATTGATTCATTAATCTTTAGTGAAGCATCTGAAATAGTTTTATTGTGCTTTTCTAAATTAATAACCTCATTTTCAAGTTTGCTGAGTTGATCATCAAGATAACTCTTTTTTAATTTTTCAAATTCTTCTTGAAGCTCATCATATGATTTGAATTTTTCATCTTCTCTGCTCTTTAATAAAGTTAATTTTGCAAAAGTTGTATTTAAAGAAACTAACATGTTTAAAAAAGTCATCATATATTCTGGACGGACAACATACATATCTTGATATTCCAAAACTTTATAAATAGATAAATCATTTGGTTTATCTCTTTCTAAGTCAGATACAAGAACAGCATATCTACACTCTTTCTTTATTCTGTTTTTATCAAGTTGATTGTAGTAGTCTTTATTAGTCTTTTTATTTACACTGTCTGGATTTTCGTCTTTCATCTCAAGACATACAGAAGTTAAAAGAGTTTCTTTTTCTTTCTTTTCATCAGCATAAATCTTAAATATAAAATCAGCTTTACTTCCTTTGTTTTCGTCTTCGTTTTTAATAACTTTATTATCTTTTTCCCAAGTACAATTCAAAAGACCATTTTGCATGTATTGTCTAACTTCGTGATCACACCAAATCTCAAGATCTTCGCCAATATTTTTAGAATTTAAAGAACTCTTATTACGTTTCAATTGATCAATTATCTTTTGATATTCTTCAATTTCTTTTTTATGTTTTTCTTCAAGTTCGTCTTTCTCTTTATTTTTTGCAGCTTCTTGAGCGGCCTTGATTTCTGCTTCTTTAACTTTTTCAAAATTCTTAAGTTCGGTTTCTAGAGCAATTTTTATTTCATTTAATTTTACAAATTCAATATCGTATTTTTCTTTAATCTTTTCCTTTTCTTCATTAAATGATTTTTCAATTTTATTCTTTTCGAGGACGATATCTTTAGCTCTATTTTCTTTAAAAGTGTTGATTTCGTTTGTTAATTCTTTTTCTTTAGATTTAGCTTCTTCTTTAACTTTAATTAACTCTTGTTCGAATTTTGATTTGAGTTCTGCATTCTTTTCATTTAATTCATCTAATTTTAATTTGAAAGAATCATTAAGTTCTTGCTCTTTTTTGAGCAATAAATTCTCTTTTTCGCTTTTAAATAACTCTTCTTTTTCTTGAACGACTTTTTCGATTTCTCTTTTTATATAATTATCTTTTTCTTTAGATAGCAAACTTGAAATAAATCCTGTATCTAAAGATTCAATCTTATCGAGTTCGATGATATCACCAACTTTTGCATCTTCTGATAATTCTAAAGTGTTTCTATCAAGCACTTTAACTTTAATTGAATTACTCATCTCAAAAACTCTCCTTTCTAAAACAGATTTATTTATTTCTTCAAACTCAAAGAAGCAACTGTTTCGATGTGATAGGTTCTTGGGAACATATCAACGAAGTCAATTGAATCAATATTGTAATAATCTTTAAGTATTTTTAAATCTCTGCTAAAAGTTCCTACATCACAAGAAATATAAATAATCTTTTTTACTTTACTCTTGATTAAAGAATCTAAAAATTTTGAATCAAGACCTTTTCTTGGAGGATCAACAAACACACAATCAAATTTATTTTCAACTAAGTAATCACCAGCATCTTTACAGATAAAATTAGCATTTTTAATATTATTTAATTTTGCATTTTCTTTTGCATCAATTATTGCTTCTTTAACAATTTCAACACCGAAAACTTCTTTTACTTTTTTACTAACAATTAAGCCTATGGTTCCAATCCCGCAATAAGCATCAAGGATTTTATCTTCTTTCCCTAGTTTAGCTTTTTTAATAGCGTGAGAATATAAAACTTCACATTGGTCGTGATTAACTTGATAGAAAGACTTGGCACTTATTTTAAATTTAACACCTAATAATTCATCAAATATAAAGCCCTTCCCATAGGCAATTTCTTCTTTTTCTCCTAAAATAACATTAGTTTTGCGGGGATTTTCATTAAAAACTACTGTTGTGATCTGTGGACATTTTTCAATCAAAGCTTTTACAAAATTTCTTTTTGATGGGAATCTTAAAGAAGAAACAACAAGTACAACCATAATTTCTTTGCTGACTTTCCCTACTCTTAAAAGAACATGTCTAAGGATTCCTTTTTGATAATCTTCTTGATAAGCATCAATTTTAAAAGATAGCATCAATTCTTTAATTGTTTTCAAGATCTCAACATGACTTTCATCCTCAATGACACATTCACTAATTGGAATTATGTCGTGTGATTTAAATTTATAAAAGCCATAAACTAATCTTCTTTGTTTATCGTATCCGAATGGAACCTGAATTTTGTTTCTATAATAATAAGGCTCTTTCATGCCAAAAACTTGGGATGAGTTCGCATCCACTTTAGCAATTGATTTGATTGTATTTATCGCTACTTTTCTTTTGTATTCTATCTCTTTTTTATAATCTAAATTTTGAAAGGAACATCCACCACATGCTGTCGCGCAAGGACATTTAGGTGTTACCCTATATGGTGAAAATTTAATAATCTTATTAATTTTTCCAACATCAAAATCTTTTTTATGATAAAGAACTTCTATATCAGCTTCTTCACCAATCAAAAGAGAAGGAACAAAATAAGTTCTTCCACTATTATCTTTTGCTAGACCTTGTCCATCAAAAGTAAAATCTACACAGTTAACTCTAACAATTTTCTTCATCGCTTAATTATATTAGAAAAATTATTAGAGCAAAACCTGATTTGCTAAATTTTCTTCTCCTATAAAATTAATAAATTCTTCTGAAGTAAAATCTTTCTTCTCAAAGTAAATTTTTGTGACTTTTAAAAACCCATTATTAACTTTAACTATCAAACTTCCGCCGAATAAAGATTGAATTCCTCCGTTTGGTAAATATTGTAATGTAATTGGACCAACATATCGTTCAAATTCTAAAAACTCGACTCTGTCATCGTTAAAATAACAATATCTTTTATTCTTGTTTTCAAAATCAAAATCTAAATCAAAACGAATTCTTTCTGCTTCCATATCTACTATCTATTTTAAAACAAAAATTAAACCTGAAAAGATATAAAATGATTTATTCAAAATAAAAGACTCTAAGTAACTGCTTAGTTATTATGTTTAAACATTATTGCGCATTTGACTTTGGTTTAACTAGACAGCCACCAATTATGAGTCTTTGATTCTGCTAACAATTTTTTGTTTACAGGATTCCAGTTGTAAACTTCGATAGCAGAATCTATAGATTTAGAACAACCATACCCCTTAAGTCAAAAAATTCTAAACCTATAATCATTGCCCTTTGATTTGAAGCAGCAAGATTCAATAAATTATGGTTTGAATAATGCTACAATCGTTTAAGCGACTAAAATAATTAAGAAAATTTATTTTTGTGCCTCAAAAGCAATTTCTACATTTACTTTAACATAATATTTACAAAGAGTGAAAATATTTTCAGAAAATATTACAAAGCATTTAATTATGGATTTAAAAGAAAAGAAGTTCAAAAAACCCACTCCGAGAGCAATAAGAGTGGGTTAGAAATTAGTAGTCAGAAAGGAGGTATATACAAAATAACTACTAATTCCACAGAAATAAAATTATGTCCTTCTATTTATTTCTAAATAAATAGTAAACTATTTAAAAATTTTTACAAGTCAGAAAAAATTACCATGATTTTTTATTGCTTGATTTTTTGTTTAGTAGGCTAAAAAATTTTTAAGAAAAATTCAGTAATAATTCTTTTAAATGAAGTATAAGGCGGGAATTTAACTTTCAATTCAGCTTTATTTTGAAATAAAACACTTTTTCTATGAGTGAAAGTTTCAATTGTATAAATTCCATGATATTGACCAATTCCGCTTGCGCCTACTCCGCCAAAAGGAAAACGATCAACAGTAAAATGCATAATAGTGTTGTTAACACAACCACCGCCAAAACTTAAACTTATAATGACTTTTTTCGCTTTTTCTTTGTTTTTGCCAAAATAATAAAGCGCAAGTGGCTTATCAAAATTTTGCAAAATTTTTATAACTTCATTCAAAGAATCAAAAGCGATAATAGGTAAAATTGGTCCAAAAATTTCTTCTTGCATAATCTTGTCATTAAAATTCGCTTCAACTAATATAGGCGAAATCAATCGACCAAATTTAAAATGTTTGTTTAAAATTTTGTCTTCATCTATTTTAGAAATTAATTTATCTGCAGTTCTTTCATCAATTACAAAAGGAAAATCATTAGTTACTTGTCCCTTTTTGATATAGAATTTTTTAATCCACTTTGAGCATTCTTCAACAAACTTATCTTTAATCTCTTTTTTCACAAGAACATAATCTGGCGCTATGCAAGTTTGCCCAGCATTTAAGAATTTTCCCCAAACAACTCTTTTTGCTGCTAATTTGATGTCCGCATCTTCGTCGATAATAACAGGAGATTTGCCACCAAGTTCCAAAGTTACAGGTGTAAGAAAGCGACTAGCTTTAGCCATAACAACTTTCCCAGTCTCTTTAGAACCTGTGAAAAATATAAAATCGTATTTCACATCAAACAAAGAGAATCCGTCGTTACGGTCTTGATAGATAGTGCTAACTACTTCTTTTGGTAAATCCGCAATAACTCTTTCGATAACTTTATTTACATTTGTTGTTTTACTAGACAGTTTTAAAAGTATGCAATTTCCACAAAAAACAGCACCAATTGTAGGTATTAATGATAAATTTAATGGATAATTCCAAGGAGAAACAACGAGTACAACTCCGTATGGTTCCTTATAAATTACTCCTTTTGATTTGCGGTTTATGAATCCGGTTTTAACTCTTTCAGGTTTGATTAATTCTTTGCCGTTTTTAATTAAAAAATCACATTCTTTGATAACTTGACCAAGTTCAGTCGATGCAACTTCATAAGCTGGTTTGTTAAAGTCAGCTTTAAAAGCATCATAAAAATCATTTTTATACTGAACTAAATTATCTCGAATTTTCTTGATCCATTTTAGCCTAGTATTTATATCTCGCGTATTACCAGCTAAAAAGAATTCTCTTTTAGCGTTTACGATTTCTTGAATTAATTTAACATTCATTACTTGTTTCCGCCCATTAAACCCTTGATATATTCAACTTCTTTATTAACGTCTAATCTTGGGAATAAAACGCTTCCTTTTTCAACTTTATGGTTATCTAATAAATGTTCATTTAAAAGATTTTCATAATCTGTTTCACTTTCGTTTAATCCAAGTTGTTTGTAAATTAAAGGGGCTTTTTCAACAATAATAGGTTCTAAAAGTTTTGTTCCAACAAAAATAATATAAGCAAGATGTGACATAACGCTTTCTAAATTTTCTTTTTTAGTCTCATCTTTTGCTAAAACCCAAGGTGCGGATTCTTCTATATATTTATTAGCTCTACCTAATAAATTCATTATATCAATAAAGGCTTCAGTAATATGAAGATCGTCCAGTTTCGATTCATAATTATTAACAGTTACCTTAACCATTTCTTCGAGTTCGTTATCTTGAGGGTTAACCCTATTTTTAAATACAGGAACATTTCCATCAAAATATTTTTGTATCATTGAAACAGTTCTACTTACTAAATTTCCTAAGTTGTTTGCTAAGTCGTTGTTAACTCTTTCAACAAATTGTTCAGGAGTAAATTGTCCGTCTTGTCCAAAAACAACTTCTCTTACTAAATAATATCTAATTGCATCAACACCATATTTTTCAATTAGCGGATAAGGTGAAACAACATTCCCTTTTGATTTTGACATCTTTCCATCTTTCATCATTAGCAATCCGTGAACAAAAACTCTATCAGGTAATCTAACACCTAAAGACATCAAAAATTCTGGCCAATAAATCGTATGGAAACGTGTAATGTCTGCGCCAATTACGTGTATAATTTCACTTTCTTCACTAGCCCAGAATTTTTGATAAAGTTCGTCATTATCACTGCCATAACCTAATGCGCTTAAATAATTGCATAATGCATCAAGCCAAACGTAAGCTACGTGTTTAGGATTTTCTCTGATTGGAACACCCCATGAAAAAGAAGTTCTGCTTACACATAAATCTTCTAAGCCAGGTTTAATGAAAGTATTTAACATTTCGTTTTTTCTATTTATTGGGAAAATTGTTTTTTCTCCTTCATACCATTTGAGTAATTCAGGTAAATATTTTTGTGTTTTAAAGAAGTAACTTTCTTCGGTTGCTTTTTCAACTGGTCTACCACAATCAGGACAAAGATGTTCGTCTCCGACTTGTGTTTCAGTCCAGAAAGATTCACAAGGTGTGCAATACCAACCTTCATATTTACCAAGATAGATATCATTATTTTGATACATCTTAGTAAAAGCGTTTTGCACAACTTCGATATGCCTTTCTTGAGTTGTTCTAATGAAATCGTCATAAGAAATTTTCATCGCTTCCCAAAGTTGTTTAAAAACATTTGTGATGTTATCAACATATTGTTGAGGGGTAAGTCCAGCTTTTTGAGCATTCTTTTCAATCTTTAAACCATGTTCATCAGTGCCTGTTAAAAAATAACATTCAAAATGTCTCATTCGTTTATATCGAGCAAAAACATCGCACATTGTTGTGCAATAAGCATGTCCAATATGTGGATTACCACTTGGATAATAAATAGGTGTAGTAATATAAAATCTTTTTTTCTCCATAATAAACTCCTGAGTTGTGTTTATATTTTAATCTTAAACACAATTATATTCATTATTTTTAAACGTTTCTTAAAAGAAATGGTCGCTTTTAGTGGTTTAGTCTTTGAAAATTAGTTCAAAAGCTTCTCTTTCTTCTCCTGAATCACAATAAATTGTGCCAGTTCTTTGAAATCCATTCTTTTCTAATAAAGAAAGCATAATTTTATTATCTTTGTGAGTGTCTATTCGTATATGGTTAGTGGTGCATAAACAATACTTTAAAACATTATCGAAAAAATTCTTCATCTCTCCGTTTGAAGCAATTCTATGAATTACTCCATATTCACTTTCATCTAACCATTTTCCGTTTATAGATTTATATGTATTGTCTTCGCCGATTCTGAAATAGAAAACACCAACTATTTCTTCACTCTCATCTTCAACCACCTTTAAAAATTTATTTTCTTTTATATCTTTCTCAATAAGACCTTTTGGTGGATAGTTATCTTTCCGTTGATTTGGATTGCCGTTTTCTTTCATGAAATTTTGAGCATATTTATAAATTTCCATGATTTTATTAAAATCTTTGTGTTCAGCTAATCTAATTTTCATATAACCAATTTAAATAAAAATCCTTGCGATTTGCAAGGATTTTGTTTTAGCTTACTTTGTTCTGTTATATTTTTTATTAAATCTATCAACACGTCCATCTGCTTGTGTAAATCTTTGTTTACCTGTGTAGAATGGATGGCATTTTGAACATGTATCGACTCTGATTTCATCGAGTGTTGATTCTGTTTCAAATGTGTGTCCACAAGAGATACATGTAACTTTACATGTGTGATAGTTTGGATGAATTCCTTTTTTCATAATATTACTCCTTCCGCCTTAAGACTCTATGCGTTCTTAAAGAAAGCATGCAAATAGCTTAGATTGTTAAATCTAGCAACATATATTAACAACTTTGTTGACAAAATAAAAGAAAAATGTGTTTTTTATTCTAATAGTAATTAATACTTGTTTGCATACATCAATTAACATACATCAGTAATTTAGCACGTTTCTTATTGAAAATTGCTCAAATAGTTTAACCATAATTACGCATAGATAGAAATTGATAATTTATATGATAAAAAGCCAAGACAAGTAAAAATAATTAAGC
>CALVLC010000020.1 GCA_944336335.1 uncultured Bacilli bacterium
AGGATTTGATAATTAAGGTTAAAAACGCCAGCCATAATTCCGGCTGGGAAGAGATTTATCAAAAAATCTGGCGCGAAAGATAGGATAGCTGGCGAACTGAAACTTTATAATAAGTAAAAGCTCTTTATGCTTTTATAAATTCGTGGCATTTGTTGGGATAAGGGCTGTAAGGACATCTACCACCGTGAGGCTTAGTTGCCTCTTTCCCACAATATCTGCAAATATATTTGGTAGGTACGGCATATTTTTTCAAAATCGCCTTGAGCTTTTTAATTTCTTTTTTTAGATAAAATATTTCGTTTACATATTTGATTTTTTCATCTGTATCCATTGGCTTTACTCGAGTTTTGTTAAAATACGTAACGAAATTATTTTATTGCACACATAAACATATCATTTTCCGTTCGTCTCTTGACCGGAGAATAATGGCATTCCATTTTTGAGTATCATTGACCGTTTTTAAATACTCCTGCATTGTCCACCGCGGAAAATGCAGACTTAACTTAAACCTAAAGTTTTTGAAGCTAATGATACAAGGAGAGATTTTCCTGTTTCAGCAGCTATGCCAATAGAATAATCTTTTATTTTGTTAAAAATAGTATCTTCCTTTAAAGCGTCTAAAAATTCAAGCCCTTGAGCGGTAATCCGAACTTTCCCTCCATTAGCAGGCATTGCTCCATTATAAACTGGTCCTGTAAAAAAACAAACACTCATTTCAGAAATCAAATTAGAATCTTTAGCTAAGAAAAAATGTCCAATAAATTTATTATTAAAAGCGTTTTTTTTCGTTTGTTATTGCTTGAATTTGTTTTGCTAGATGATCTGAGAGCATAAAGAAATTTTCATTTTCTGCGAGAGTTTGCAAAATTAGTTTAATTAATTCCATATCTTGTTTCATAAGCCAATCCTTTCCTATCCTTATAGCATAATATCTGTGTTTAAATTTAAGAAAAGAAAAATTTAAGAATTTCCATATAGTGATTGTGTTTTCCTGACCAGCCAACGTACAAATTGCAATTTATATACAACGCGTCGCAAAATTAATGAGACTACATTAATTATGGTAGACTATGAATATAAAATTTTAATAAAAAACTTATTTAAGAGTATAATTGCACAATATCACTGAAAGTATTTTTAGAATTATTTTTGTTTTCATTCTTTAAAGTTGAAATAAGGAAATTTAAATGTTAGCCTACAGACTATATTTTAACTTATGAAGGAGATATTTATGGTAGATGGTCTTCAATTTACATTGTCGTTCCAAGGTAATGATAGTGATAATCATCAAATAGATTTATACGATGCAGCACAAGCTTTGGTCGGATTTCAAAGAACTCTAGCACTGACTACGAGTTTAATGCTAAACGGAGAACTAATAACTCAAGCTCCTGCTCTTAAAAATGCAATAATTATGTCTACTCCCCCAAAGCAAGGTAGTTGGGAAATTGTAGCGACAATAATGGTGGGTGGTTATTATTTATTGACAGCTCCTAAGGATAGTATTTTGGGAAATTTGGTTTATTCTGCTTATGATTTCATTATTAAAGAATGTCTGGGATTTCATTCTAAATTGGATGAATCTTTAGTTGTTCAGTATGAAGAGTTTCATAAAAAAATCATCAAATCAAACAAATTGCAGATTTAAATCAAGCTCGTTTACAATCTTTAACAGAAAAATGCCAAAATTCAATAAGGGATATGCATCGTCCTATATATGGTAAAAATACGGCAATGTCTGCTCAAATTGAGTACTTAAGTTTTAATAATCAACCAAAACTAGTTGGGACGGAATTGAATATAGGAACGTACGCTAGTTTAATAGGTCTTAAAAAACTTAATGATTTAGAGACTTTTGAAGGTAGAGTTTCAAGCTATGATGTTAATACTCAAAAAGGAAGAATATTCCTTAAGGAATTAGGTAGAACAATACCTTTTGAATTAGAGCGCAATGCCTTAACAGTAAATCAGAGAGAATTACTAATAGAAAGTCTAAAAAGCTATCAAAAAGTTGGATCAAATGCAAATAATTTTGGTTTCGTAAAATTAGTTGGGTATCGTTTTACTAATATGCAAGATGATGTAAAAAAATTGTACATAATAGGTATGAAATAAATTAAAACTAATTTTATAAAATATTTAGTAAGACATTAAAAATATGTGATGCAATTAGCCGTTGTTGTTGATTTTTGCTCATTATTATTTTAAGCTCGACTATATTTTTAACATAACCAAGGTATTACGCATGATTACAGGAGCTATCAAAAATAAAGTTGATAAAATATGGGATGATATTGCAGCTGGAGGAATTACCAACCCTTTAACAGTTATTGAACAATTGACTTATCTAATGTTTATTCGAGGCTTAGATGATAAAGAGTTAGAAACTGAACAGATGGAAGTCTTGTCACACAAATCATTACCTAAAATTTTTGCTCAAGACGAATATGGGCAATCTATGCGCTGGCATAAGTTTAAAGATAAAGAAGCTGCTGAAATGTATGAGATCATTAAAGATCGAGTTTTTCCTTTTATTAAACAAATTGGAAAAAATGAAAATTCAGCTTTTTCGAAATATATGAGTGATGCTTTATTTTTGTTTCCGACACCTTTAGTTGTTGAAAAAGTAGTGACTGGATTAAATGATTTGTATGAGCATGATTTAACAGGATTAGACATTCAAGGTGATTTGTATGAATATATGCTAGATAAACTTTCTACATCAGGAAGGAATGGACAATTTAGAACTCCAGTCCAAATCCGTAATATGATGGTTAATTTGTTAGAACCCAAACCAGATGATAAAATTTGTGATCCAGCATGTGGTACAGCAG
>CALVLC010000021.1 GCA_944336335.1 uncultured Bacilli bacterium
ACGAAATGTCAAGAATTTGTCCTATTACTGGTAAAAAACCTATGAGCGGAAACAATCGTTCACACAGTTTAAGAGCCACAAGAAGAAGATGGGATGTAAATCTCCATACCTACAGAGTTGAAATTGACGGTCAAGTCTGCAAGGTAAGAATGAGCGCTAGAGCTTATCGTACTCTTAACAAATCACTTAAAGAAAATTAATTAAAAAGAACTGTCGCAAGGCAGTTCTTTTTTTAATCTTTATATATTTTTTCTTTAAATTAGAAAAACATCACAACGCCAACAGGTAGCAAATTCAAAATATAAATAATGAAATTACCCCATTCAAGCATTGCTAAATAATTAAATTTTGGTCTATTAAAAGTTTCAGCGTCAACTTTTACCATTTTATTCCATCTTTTATAGCTTGGATTAAACATTAAAACCGCTTCAAGGATTAACAATAAGAAAGAAACGACGAAAACACCAATTTGTGTTGCTTGGTGAGGAGCATTAACATAAAAATAATTAGTATTTGGCAAAAAGAACAAAGTCAAAATCATCTCCAAAAGATTTAAACAAACAAAGATTACAGCAAAAATTAAATGTAGCTGGTAATTTGAAAGTTTAATAAATCTTAAAGCATTAAAAACAAGTGCACTTAAGCACGATACAACAAAAAGAATAAAAGCAATTGTCATTGCTCCACCGCTTTGCTGAACTTCTAAAGCAAAAAATAAAAATGCGGTTGAAACTAGTAATGTTCCAATTAAAGTTGTAATTGGATAGACATAACTTAATGGAGAGTTTCTTTTAAAACAATTTAGTTCAAATGGAAAATAGCGAAATAAACTGTATTTACTATTTCCAGTTTTAGAAAATGCTCTTCCTTCAAAAACAAAAGTAAGAACCAGAAATATTAGACCAATACCAATACTAATTAAAAATGCACCTTGTAAATGACTCATAACTATACCTTTAATAGTTCGTAACTTTCCTTCATATTTTTGCTTTTATATAAGTAGCTCCCAATAACGCAAATATCTACTCCGAAGTCGCTACACTTCTTAAAAGTTTGGTTATTAATCCCTCCATCTACTTCTATTAAATATTTTAAACCATTTTTCTCTTTTTCTAGAGATAAAAATTTAATTTTATCTAAGGCACTTTCCATAAATTTTTGTCCACCAAAACCAGGTTCAACAGACATTACTAAAATTAAATCTAAATCTTTTAAAAATGGTAATAAAACTTTAACATCAGTTTTTGGTTTAATTGACATACCAGCTTTTACATTAAAAGATTTAATTTTAGTAATCACTTCTTTTCTTTCTTCATCACTTTTTAGTGCTTCATAATGAAAAGTAATAATATCAGCGCCAGCTTTTACAAAATCTTCAACATATTTTAAAGGGTCAGAAATCATTAAATGAACGTCATTAATTAATCCAAAATTATGTTTAATCGAATCTAAAACAGGCGCACCAAATGAAATATTTGGAACAAAATGTCCATCCATAACATCAAAATGAAGATATTTAATTCCAACATCTTTAGCTTTTAAAATTTCTTTTTTTAAATTTAAAAAATTAGCATTTAAAATTGAGATACTTACTTCAACATTTTTAGCCATTAGTTTCTCCTGAACATACGTGAAAAAAGAGATCCTTTTTTTCGCATTATCTTTTTATTCTTATATAAAGATAATATGGCTTTTTTCATATCACTTACTTTTTTATATCTTTGATCTAAATTTTTATTAACTGCTTTAAAGATAATATATTCTACTTCTTTAGGAAGATCTGGATTAATTGTTAAAGGTGAAGGAATTTCTTTTTCAACTTGCATAACGGCGACTTCATGAGGATTTTTACCATCAAATGGTACTCTTCCTGTTAGAAGTTCATAAAAAGTTATACCCATTGCGTAAATATCACTTTGAAAACTTGGTTTTTCACCATAAACGAGTTCAGGTGCTAAATATTGAGCTGTACCCATAATTTTTTTATTTTCATTGACGTTCATTCCACTACCTAGCAAGATAGAAATACCAAAGTCACCAAGTTTAATCTCGCCATCATTTGCATAATAAATATTTTGAGGTTTGATATCTCGATGAATAATGTTTTTAGAATGAACCTCAATTAAGGCATCACAAAGTTGAAGCATAATTGAACAACTTTCATTTAATGAAAACGTTCTTTTATAATCTAAAACATCTCTTAAAGTTTGGCCTTTAACAAATTCAGTTACAATGTATGGCAAATTGTTATATTCACCATAATCATAGATTTTAACGATATTTTTATGATTAAAAGCGGCTGAAAAACGAGCTTCATTTTGGAAACGAATTAAATTATCTATTCTTTTAGCGTTTTCAAACTTAATAATTTTTAAAGCAACTTCACGGCGAAAAATTACATCACGAGCTTCATAAACATCACTCATTCCGCCTTTTCCAAGTTCACTTATAATTTTATAACGTTGTCCAATAACATCATTAACCCTAATCATGGAGAGTCTCCCAAAGAGCTATTGTAATATTGTCGCTTCCTCCATTGAAATTTGCTAAAGAAATTAAAGATTGAACCTTATCACTTGTTGAAATATTCATGTCTAAAACATTTAAAATGTCTTTTTCTCTAACATTGTTATATAAACCATCGCTACATAAAAATAATGATTCACCATTATAATCTAAAATTCGAACATCAGCACTTAAAGAAGGGAAAATTCCAACAGCATTAGTTAAAACATGTCTTTCTGGATGCGTTAATGCTTCTTCTTTGGTAATTTGTCCTGATTTAACAAGGAAATTAACATAAGTTTGATCTTCACTAAGTTGGACTAATTTTCCATCTTTTTTTAGATAAATTCTAGAATCACCACAATTTAAAATAATGAGTTTATCTTTCATTATTAATCCCATAGATAAGGTTGTGCCCATACCTTTATAGGTTACATCTTGATCTTGTAAATTATAAATTGTTGAATTTGCAAGTTTAGTAATATTTTTTAGCCATTTAGCTGCAAGATGAGAATTCAAAAATCCTTTTTTATCTTTGAAAGCTTCACTAATTATTCGAACAGTTTCAAAAGAAGCAAAATCACCTTTATTGTGTCCACCCATTCCATCAGCAACAATTAAAAGAACATTGCCACTCGAATTGGTAACAATTTTGGTTTCATCTTCATTTGAACTTCTGACTTTTCCTATATCAGTTCTATAACAATAATTCCCTCTAAATGCGTTTTTCATCTTTAGCTCTTAATTGGCCACAAGCTGCATCAATGTCGCTTCCAAATTCCTTTCTAATCGTTGCGGTAACCCCATTTTTCATTAAAGTGTCTAAGAAATCGTGTACGGTCTTTTCATCACTTCGACGATATTTCATTTCATTAACTTCATTATAAGGTATTAAGTTGACATATGCCAAAGTACCTTTAATAAGTTTAGCTAGTTCAATCGCGTTTTCTTTTGAATCGTTTAACCCTTTTAACAAAATATATTCAAATGTAACTCTTCTTCCAGCAGTCTTTTCATAATATTTTACAGCTTTCATTAGCTCATCTAAAGGATAATCCCTACTAATCGGCATTATTTTGTGGCGAATTTCATCGTTTGGCGCATGAAGAGAAATAGCTAAATTTATTTGTAATCCTTCTTTTGCATAATCGTAAATTCGAGGAACAATACCACAAGTCGAAACCGTAATATGTCTTGCACCAATTTCAAGTCCATGAGGATGATTAAGAATTCTTATAAAATCCATGACGTTTTCATAGTTATCAAATGGCTCACCAGTACCCATAACAACGACATGAGTAATTCTTTCACCTTTTCCTTCAAGCGCAAGCAGATCGTTAAGAACTAAAATTTGTCCAAGCATCTCGCTGACTTTAAGTTCTCTTTTTTTCTTTAAAAGACCACTTGCGCAGAATGCGCAGCCCATATTACAACCAACTTCACTTGAAACACAGGCAACATTTCCATAGTTATATCGCATTAAAACTGTTTCAACTTTGTCGTGATCTTCGAATTCAACTAACAATTTAATTGTGCCATCTTTACTAATTTGTTTTTGGAAGATTGTTGGTTTAGTCAATGTGAAATCAGCTTTCAACTTTTCTCTAAAAGTTTTTGAGATATCACTCATTTCATCAAAATCACTAACACCTCTTTTATAAACCCATTTAAAAATTTGGGTTGCACGGAATTTTTTCTCTCCGAGAGATACAACCAAATCTTCAAGCTTATTTAAACTATAGTCGTAAAGATTAAACATTATTAGTTTTCTTTCTTTTCAAAAATTGCGTAATAGAAAACAGAATTGTCTTTTTCAAATGGGAAATAAGTATTTTCTTTAACTAATTTGAAATCCTTTTTAATTTCTAAAAATTTATGAACAATAAGCATTGTTTCTTTAATATCGAAAGTTGGTACACAATATACAAGTTTACCATTATCAGCAACATATTGAGTTGAATCAACAAGCTCATTTAATTCGTTTTCAATAATTCCATCAAGTGTTTTTTCATCAAAAATAATTCCATATTCTGGAGTTCTTCTAAGCATTTCTAAGTTGCTGTTTTTTGGTAAAAGTACAAAAACATCTTGTTTTTCAGATAAATGAGCAATTAATTCTGTCTCACTAGATTCATAAATATCGAGCTTCTCTTTTTTAAGAGGTTTAATTTTTGAATATAAATCTGGGTTTAGATGTGGATTATTACTAGCTAAAGAAACCTTATTTGTACCAGTTAAATATTTATTAATAAAAGCAACATAAATGGAGTTCTTTTCTTCAAAATAGAAAGCTACAGCTAAATTTTCACCTTCTGGTAAAGCTTTAACCATTTCAAATTCAGCTTTTTGGAGTGGTAAAAGTTTAGATTCACGAACTAATTGATCTTTTCTAATCGAAGTTTTACTTTTATATTCATAAAGTCCAGGTTCAATTAAACGATAACTTGAGAGCTCTTCTTCGCTTACTTCACCCATAACTTTATTCAAAACTGCAAATTGTTTTGGCATTTTAAATAACGCGTGAATTGTATTTAGCCCATAATCACGACCATATTGGGTGTGAAGCATTTTAATAATCCATTCAGGAATATTTGTAATGCAAGAAAGATAAGTTCTTGGAGTTCTTGCTACTTTTTTACTATTTACAGCTTCCTTTAAGAAAGCATTTTTATCGGCAAGTGCTTTTTTGAAATTTTCTTTTGTTGTATCATCGAATTTCACTTGATATAAAGCAAGTTTGTTAACGAGATATGTTAATGAATCTTTTTCATCAACAAGTTTTTTGTATAAGTCGTTAACATAAACAAGACCAATGTAAATTAGTGGTTCTTCTTGATTTGTGTTAAAAACATATTCTGAAATAACTTTTATTGAGAAGTAATTTCTTAAAAAGATTCCAGCAAGAGAACTCATTGCAGCGAATTCGTCTTTTGAAACCCCTTTGCTATTATTTTTTACGGCTGTTGAAAATGTCAAACGATCTTTTAAAACACTTCTTAAAACATTAAAGCTATGGTCATAAACCTTTGTATTCATAGCTATTTCCCTCCATTTATTTTCTTTTCGAAATCTTCGAAAACATTACCTAAATATGGTTCTTCATAACCCTCTTCATCTCTTTCATCATGAAGATCATCTTCAAGAGAATCATCATCACTAATTAAAACAGTATTTACTTCGGTCATAAATCTTGGATGTGTATCATCGATAAATTCATAGCGATTATCTTGGCTATAATAATAAAATTCGATAGCTAAATTTATACAAGCATCTTTCATGAATTCATGAATAATTTTAGCAACATCTTTTTCCATAACTTTGACTTTTAAAGGTGCATGGACTCTAACTAAAACATTCCAAGTGTTTTGCTCAACACCATCATGAATAAATAAACATTCAGGTGCATAGAAATTGATGTCTTCTTTTTTGCACTCATAAATGTCTGCTAATCGTGGAGTCATTTCTTTAGAAATTTGTCTAACAAGATATGGATCTGTACCTAAAATTGAAACTGTAATCATATTCCCTCGCTTTTTTAACAATAATAATCATAGATTATTATCATCCTAATTTCAATTTTAAATCACAAAGTGTCGGCTATGACAAAATATTCAATGGCATAAAAAGACAATATTTTCGAAAAATAAGAGTTTGTAAGTTAATTTTTTAGTAAATATGATTTTTCTAGACTAACAAAAATTAAAAACTGTAAGGATTAAAATTAATAGTGATTCTAACTTTAGGTTCGCTTTTGTAAATCATTAAGAGGTCTTCCAAAGGTTCAATAACATCAACCAACTTTTTATATTTAACAAATATGTTTTTCCGAGCTTTATATTTCGTATGATTTAAGATTGATGGTCCATAAACATTAACATCATCAATACCTAAAGTCGCTAAATAATTGTAGACTTTTTCGACAAAATAGTCGAGATTTGCAGCGTTTTTGCTAGAAATTTCAACTGCGACGATTGAATTAAATGGTGGATTTTTAAAGCGTTTTCTATTTTTTAACTCTTCATCATAAAAAGATTCATAGTCCTGTTTTATTGCTGAAAGAATGGCATAATTACTTGTTGCACTGCTTTGAATAATGGCAACTCCTTTTTCAATTTTCCTTCCACATCTTCCAATAACTTGAGTAAGTAAAGAAAAAGTCATCTCATTACTTCGATAGTTAGGGAAATTTAATAATGTATCTGCATTTAAAACGCCAACCAGTTTTACATCATTAAAGTCGTGCCCTTTTGCGACAATTTGGGTGCCGATTAAAACTTGAGCTTCATTATTATTGAAAGCCTTAAGCACCGCTTCTATTTGAAAAGTTTTTTTGCTGCGATCGCTATCTAAAACTAAATATTTTGTATTAGGAAATAACTTTTTAAAATCTTCTTCGACTTTTTCGATGCCAAATTGGCCATAACCTAAAAAAGTTGAATCACATTTTGGACATTTTTTTGGTATTGAAGTTTTGTATTCACAATGATGACAATACAAAATTTTCTTTTCTTTATGATAGTGTAATGGTAAATCACAATGTGGACATTTAAAAACGTGTCCACATTCTTTGCATATCATGTAATTTGAAAAACCTCTTCTATTTATAAATAAAATTGCTTGCTTTCCAGTCATTAAAACAATTTTTAGTTGTTTAATAAGTTCAAGTGAAAAAACACTAGATTTTGAAGAATAATTTTTATAATTAGTGCTATCAATCAAGAAAACATCTGGTAAAGGCTGTTCATTATATCTTTTTTTAAGTTCAACTAATTTAAAAATATTATTTTTTGCTTTTGCATAATCTTCTATAGATGGCGTTGCTGAACCTAAAACAACTTTCGCTCCTTCGATTTTCTTTCTTAAAAGAGCAACTTCTTTTGCGTTATATAATAGTCCTTGATCATCTTGCTTGTAACATTCATCATTTTCTTCATCAATTATTATTAATCCAAGATTTTCGACAGGAGCAAAAATAGCGCTTCTAGTTCCAACAACAATCATGGCTTTCCCATCATGAATTTTACGATATTCATCGTATAATTCGGCTGGTGTTAAAGATGAATGAAGCACCGCAATTTCGTCTTTAAAGAAATTATATAAACGTGAAATCATTAATGGTGTTAGTGCAATTTCAGGCACCAAAATAATTACGCCTTTATCTTCTTTTCTATATTTTTCAGAAAGTTTTATGTAAATTTCAGTTTTACCACTTCCAGTAACGCCTTTTAATAAAATCGGTTTCTCATTTTCTTGGAGAATTTCATTAAAAGCTTCATTTTGTTCTTCGTTAAGTTTAATCTCGTTTTCATATGTGTCAAAAACTTGTTTTAAATCATAACGATATTTTTCTTCTTTTTTAATTTTGACTATTCCTTTTTCAATTAAAGAATTTAGTGATTTAGTTTTGCTTATATCGCTTTTTTGAACGAATTCTTTTCCGCTAAATTTAGCTATAACTTTTAACTCATTTCGATTTAAATTATTTTGATCTAATTTGTCTTTATCAATATAAAAATATTCAATTTGTTTGATTTTTGCAGACTTTTCATAATTTTTTTGGGGTTTTAAAGATGGAGGAAGCATTGTTTGAAATACACCGATTAAAGGGTATAAATATCTTTTTTTAAGCTCGTTTGCAAGTTTAAAAAGATGTTCATTAAAAAGAGGTTTCTCATCAATAGCTTCTTCTATATAAGCTAAATTGATTCCTAAATCGTCCTCAATTTCTTGCTTGTTTTGATCTTTAAAAGTTGAAGAAATAACATAACCTACTATTTCTGAATTATGAAATTTAATTTTAACTCGAACACCATCTTTAACATCACTTTCAGAAAGATAATAAAAAGTTCTATCTAGAAGATAGACATTTATTTGAGTTAAAACCTTAAGTAAATACATACTTAAATTATAAATGGATTTTTGATTTTATAATATTGCTAATTTCATTAGCAGCTTGTTCAGGTGTAATATTTTGAACTCTATAATCGTATAAAGTTTGTAAAGAGATTTCGCCTTTTGCTTTTCCGAGTCTTTCTTGAACGACACTTTCTTCTTCAGTGCGACGACCTCTAATTCTTTTTTCAAGTTCTTCAAATGAAGGTGGCAATAAAAAGATAGAAATAAATAAATCATCATCTTTATATTTATCCATAACAGAGCGAGCTCCATTAGTTTCAATTTCTAAAAGAACATTTTTGCCTTCATTTCTTAACTTTTCGACATAAGCTTTAGGTGTTCCATAACTATTATTTACAAAACAGGCGTGTTCAAGAAGTTCATCATGTTCAACGGCTTTATCAAAAGTTTCTTGGTCAACAAAAAAGTAATCTTGCCCATCAACTTCTCCTATTCTTGGTTTTCTTGTAGTCATTGAAATGGAATAAGCAAGATTAAGAGACTTATCTTCCATAAGTATTTTTCTTACAGTCCCTTTTCCAACTCCGCTAGGACCACTTAAAACTATCAAAAGCCCTTTCATAGAAAGATTATAGACTTTTAAAAATTTAATATTCAACAATAAATCTAAAATGTTTATTAATTTTAAATAAGAAAGCGTTTACATTTATAGAAAATAAGACATAAATTTGAGCAAATTAGTTTAAAAATAGATAATTAGCGAATTTTAATGTATCATAATTAACGATTATGACATTTATTGAACGATTAAAAAATAACGTAAACGAAATTAATGAATCTTTGTCTGGAACTTATCTTAATAAGATCCAATGTTTAAGTGATTATGATTACTTGTTCACTTTTTCAAAAAGTAAAAGTAAAAATATTTTAATCTCTTTAAATGTTAAAAATCCTTTTTTAAGATTAACCGATAAAAAGTTTTATTTTAATACATCAAATTCATTTTTCTTACGTCTAAAAGCTAAACTTTTAAACTCTTTGTTTTTAAAAGCAAACGCCTATAATGACGATAACATTCTTGAACTTGAATTTATTAAAACAACTGATACCTATGATAAAGTTCATTATTCTTTAATATTTGAAATTTTTAAAAGCAATTCTAATTTAATTCTTCTTATTGATAATAAAGTTGATGAAGCTTTCCGTTATAAAGGAATTGATACACATCACCCTATTTTAAAAAACGGAATTTATGAGCCTCCACTTAAAGCACCTTTTCAAAAAGAAGTCAAAGAAAAGGATTTGATTAACGAAGATAATTATTTTGAAAACATTGAAAAACTTCATTTAAGCGAAAAATACAAAGAAGTTAATCTTGAACTTAAAAGAAGAAAGAAATCTTTAGAAAAGAAATTAGAAAAAATTAAAGAAGATCAAAAAGAAGCTGAAATTAAGTTATTATATAAAGATTATGCAGATTATCTTTTAACAATATTAGATGAAGTTAAAAGAGGTGATGATTTTTTCTTATATGAAGATAGAAAAATTCCATTAAACGAATCATACTCACCTTCTCAAAATCTTGAACGTTTTTATAAAACTTATAAAAAAGCAAAAGCTACTATTTTATCAACCAAAGAATATATTGAAAAAACTGAAAACGAGATTGAATATCTTTCTTCAATCATAAGCAATCTAACTATATTTAACGAAGATGATTATCAAGAAATTATTGATGAATTAATTAACAAAAAAATCTTAAAAGTTAAGAATTATAAAAAGCCTAAAAATATCAAAAACGCTGCAAAACCATATTATATTTTATTTAATGGCACTAAAATTGGCTTTGGAAAAAACAGTTTACAAAACGATAATCTAACATTTAAATATGCTAGTAAAGATGATTATTTTGTTCATTTAAAGAACATTCATTCCAATCACTTAATAATTTTTAAAAATGAATTAGATGATAAAACTCTTGAATTTGCTCTCGAGCTTGCTGTTTTCTTAGCTGGAAAAAAAGATGCTGAGGTTTTACTTGCAAAATGTAAAACAATTAAAAAAGGAAAAGAGCCAGGTCTTGTCCTTTTATCAAATTACGAATCTTACTATATTAAAGAATTTCACTACGACTTTAATAAGTATTTAAAAGAAATTAATCGTTTTTAGTTTCGTTAATCAAAAAATCTTCTCCTTTAATGGTTTCATAAGTTGCTAAACCATAAAATTTTCTTTGTCTTAAACACTCATAAAGAACAATAGCGACACTATTACTTAAATTTAAACTTCTCGCACTTATAGCCATTGGGATTCTTAAACATTTATCCAGATTTTCCTTTAATATTTCATGAGGGATTCCGGTTGATTCTCTACCGAACATAAAGAATATATCCTCTTCAATCTTTGAAAAATCAAAAGATGAATAAACTTTATTTGAATAACGTGTAACATAGTAAATATTTTTATCTTTAAAATCCTTCAAGAATTCATCGTAATCTTTATAAACTGTAAAATCACTCTCTTTAATATAATCCATTCCAGCCCTTTGTAGCTCTTTAGTTCCTAAAGAAAAAGTTAATGGACCAATAATATAAAGATGAGTCTCACTTGCCATACAAGTTCTAATAATATTACCAACATTACCTGGTTTTTCAGGTCTATACAAAATTATTCCAACCATGCTTAAAATTGTAGCACATTAATTGCTCTTTCTTTAAAATATTTATAGTTATGATTCATGGGGTTAAAAGACTATTTGAAGAAATCACTACTAAAGATGTAAGGACTCAAGTCCCTATAAAAGAAGGCATCACAAATGAGAATTATTTGATTAATGATGCCTATGTTTTTCGTATGCCTCGAAAAGATCATGATGAGTTCATTAACTATAAAGTTGAAAAAGAAGTTTATGAAAAAATTGAACCTTTAAAGATCTCTGAAAAAGTTATTTTTCTTGATGATAAAAAAGGTATAAAAATTTCAAAGTTTGTTCATAATACAAGATTTTACGTAAACACTCCAAACGAAGAACAAATGAGATATGTAAGTAAAATTTTAAAGAAATTACATAGCTCAAAAATTAAAGTTTCTAAAGAATATGATGCCATCAAAAAAATCAACTATTATAAAAAATATGTGGATTCTGCAGCGTTTATTGACGAAAAGTATGAAAAAATTGTCTTTAAAGAGATTGCGTCTTTAGATGATAAAAAGGAATATTGCCTCTGTCACAACGACTTAGTTCATCATAATTTACTCTTTAAATTTAATGGGCTTGTTTTAATTGACTGGGAATATGCTTCAATGAATTCGCCTTTATTTGATTTAGCAAGCTTTATCAGTGAAAACAATTTATCTCGTGAACAAGAAGAGTTCTTTTTAAAGGAATATTATGGATATAAATTTAGTAATCTTAAAATGAAAAAAGTTGATATTTATTGTCGCTTCCTTGATATTATTTTTTATTACCGGGCACTCCACTACTATAAAAAAAGAGGAGATAAAATTTATTATGATATTGCTTTAGAAAAATTTAATCATATAAAAGATGCAATGATGAATACTAAAAATTACTATAAACTTTAAAAACGAAAATGGTCGCCAATTTGGCGACCATTGTTTTTAATTTTATTAAATTTTATTGAGCGACTTTTTCTCTAACAAAATTGTCGAATTCTTCTACTTCTTCAAAAGTTGAGAATTTTGCCATTACGAAGGTGTCGCCCATATCATCTCTTAAAACGACTGGGTATGTACCATAAAAGCAGACGTTATTATGATACTTTTTCAAAATTTCATCTAAAGCATGAACATATTTATATTTGTTCCTTCTGCTACATGCGCAAGCATAATATTTTGCATAAGACATATCTTCACGATTTTCATTATATGCAATACTATCAGCATAAATTTCATAGCAGTTTGTTGAGTTTGCAAAGTTGATAAGATCAGGAGTATAAGCTCCAGCTGGTCTCATGTTTGCTTCTAAAGGTACGATTGTTCCTTTTTTGCCTAAATATGGATGATCTTGTCTTAAAACAAACCATTCTAAGTGGAAGAATCTATTTTTAACATCAAAAGCTTTAATTGCTTTTTTACCCATTTCTAAGAATTCATCACTAATTTTAGGAACACAATAGTACATATCATCAAGTTCGTTTTCAACAATTGAACTATTATCATTAGCAAAAACGTTTGATGTGGCAAAGATAACATTAGCTTCGCTATCACTTATTCCATCAAAAGAAATAATTGTTCCATCAACGTATTCTTCCATGATGTATGTTTTCTTAGAATCTTTACGATTAAACCAAGCTTCTAATTCAACATCATCATTAATTTTATGTGTATCTTGAGCACCAACACCATTATTAGGTTTAGCAAAAATAGGGTATGAAACTAATTTTGCAAATTCTTTTGCATTTTCTAAGGTATCAACAAGAATATAACGAGCACATTTTAATCCAGCTTTTGCGTAATATTCTTTTTGAAGAGACTTTAATTTATATTTTTCAATATCATCTAAAGTAGGTCCAGTAGTTATACCAAATTCACTTCTAAGACGAGCATCTTTTTCTAACCAGTACTCATTATTGCTTTCGATATAATCTATTTTTCCATATTTTTCCTGAAAATATTGAACTGCTTTCTTTTCATTTTCATAATCATCCATGTTAGTGCAGCAATAGTATTCATCTAAAGCAAAACGACATTCTTCACCTAGTTCATTATATGGAGCGTCTCCAATGCCTAATACTCTAAAACCTCTATTTTTTAAAGCAAGACAGAATCTCCGATAACTTGATGGAAAATGTGGTGAAATAAATATAAAATTTTTCATCTTCCCGACCCTCGCACTTTTTATTTTACTTTAAAAGTTTAAGTCTGTTAATTGCTTTTTTTAATGAGAAAGAAGCGTTTTCATATGCTTGAGTGTCTTTTTTATCTATGACAGATAATAACTTTAAGGCTCGATCACGTTCTTTTTCAATTCTTTCACGATCAAGTTCATCTTCTTTTTCATAAGTTCCCGTTAAAATAACGGCTTCGTTATTTATAAAATTAATTGTTCCATCACTAATTGCAAAATAAGTTTTCACACCGTTTTTAACAATATAAAATGTTCCAATATCAAGCATTGCAGTAAATGGAGTGTGTCCATTTAATAAACCAATTACTCCAGTTGAAGGAACGTTTAAATAAATAGCGTCAATTTCGTCGCTATATAATTTTCCATCAACAGAGTATATTTTAAAATTAATTTTATTGCTCATGATGTCCTTCAATTATTTCATCAACAGTTCCACGATATAAGAATTCATTTTCTGGGTATTTATCAAATTCCCCTTCTAAAATTCGTTTAAATGAACGAACTGTATCTTTTAAATGAACGTAAATTCCTTTCTTTCCTGAGTAAGCTTCAGCAACATGGAAAGGTTGAGATAAAAAGTTACGAATTTTTCGTGCACGGTTAACAATAAGTTTATCGTCTTCAGATAATTCTTCCATACCTAAAATTGCGATGATATCTTGAAGCTCTTTGTATCTTTGTAAGATTGCTTGGACTCCACGAGCAACTTGATAATGTTCTTCACCAATAATTTTAGGATCAAGAATATTTGAACTACTTTCAAGAGGATCGACAGCCGGATAAATTCCTAAAGCCGCAATATTTCTATCTAAAACAGTTTTTGCATCAAGATGGCTAAAGGTTGTTGCTGGAGCAGGATCAGTTAAATCATCTGCTGGAACATAAACTGCTTGAATTGAGGTGATTGAACCATTTTTAGTTGAAGTAATTCTTTCTTGAAGTTGACCCATTTCAGTTGCAAGAGTTGGTTGATAGCCAACTGCGGAAGGCATTCTACCAATAAGGGCGCTAACTTCACTTCCAGCTTGAGTAAATCTAAAAATATTATCAATAAAGAAAAGAACATCTTGATGAGAATAATCTCTAAAATATTCAGCCATAGTTAAAGCTGACAAAGCAACTCTCATTCTTGCCCCAGGAACTTCATTCATTTGACCATAAACAAGTGCTGTTTTATTTAAAACACCAGTTGCTTTCATTTCATTATATAAATCATTGCCTTCACGGCTTCTTTCGCCAACACCAGCAAAAACTGAAATACCATTTTGTTCACTAGCAATATTGTTGATAAGTTCTTGAATTAAAACTGTTTTACCAACACCAGCACCACCAAATAAACCAATCTTTCCACCTTTAACAAAAGGACAGAGAAGATCGATGACTTTAATGCCAGTTTCTAAAATTTCTTTTTGAGGAATTTGATCTTTAAAAGCAGGTGCTTCTCTATGGATTGACATTTTGCGAGCATTATTAATACTTGCAACATCTTCTTTTCCATCAATTGGTTCACCTAAAACGTTGAACATCCTGCCAAGAGTAACTTCACCAACTGGAACTTCAATTGGTTTATGCGTATTGATAACGGTCATACCACGTTTTACACCATCAGTTGGAGCCATCGCTACACAGCGGCATACATCATCACCAACATGTTGTTCAACTTCTAGATATAATTTTGAATCATTTAATTCAACAGTTAATGCCGTAAGAATTGGAGGCAAATAACCATCCAAAAAGCGTACATCAATAATAGGTCCGACTGCGCGAACTAATACACCTTTTTCTGCTTCTTTGTTTAAAACATTTTTCATAAATTTTGGCCTCCTATTTATTTAAGCTACCATTAACAACTTCAGTTAATTCTTGAGTAATTCCGGCTTGTCGAGCTTTGTTAAATTCAAGAGTTAACTTATCAATTAATTCTTCAGCATTTTTATCTGCGTTATCCATTGCATTTCTTCTTGAAGCAACTTCCGAAAGATAACTTTCAAAAATCTTAAAGTAAAGATCAGTTGCGATAAATCTCCTAATAAACTCTTTAGAAAAAGACAATAACTTTGGTTCAAAGTCACCAGGATTTAAACCTAATTTTTTATTAACTTTAAATTCTACAGGCAAAACTGAAACTTTTTTAGGCACAAAAGAAATTGAATTTAAATATTTTGTATAGATTAAAATGATTTCTTTGCACTCTTTGTTTTCAAATTTATCTATCAAATAATTTGATAAATTTTTAACTTGAGAAATGTCTAAATCTTTCAAAATGTCTGCAAAACTCGTGTTAATATTTAAATTTTGTTCTTTTAAGTCTTCGATTAAATTATGTCCAATAATAATTAATTCATCATCGTTTTTAAATTCATTATCAAGCAATTTTTTAATGTTAATGTTATAAGCTCCACACATTCCCATCGAAGAAGAAATTACAACCACAATCCTTTTCTTCAAATTAGCATTTTTCTTAATATAAGGAATATCAAGATGATTTACTTTGGCTGCACTAAAACACGTTGAAGCCACTTCATTTAAATAAGCATAGTAATCTTGACGATTTAAAATTTGTTTTGAAAGACGCGAAAATTTAACGCTACTAACAAGTTTCATAGCGCTTGTAATTTTCTTGGTTGCTTCAACTGTCGCAATTCTTTTTTTGACTTTATTTAAACCTTGACTCATTATTAATGAAATTTCTGATCCTTATTAAATTCTTGTAAAGCCTCATTTAACTTTTTATCGAGTTCATCACTTAAAACTTTTTTATCTTTAATCTCGTCAAGTAATGGCATATAAAAATTATTCATAAATGTCCGTAAATCATCTAAATAAGCATGGACACTTTCTTTTTGAATTTCATCTAAAAATTTATTTTTAACAGCGTAAATTTCGACAACTTCTCTTTCGCAAGTAAATGGAGAATATTGATCTTGTTTTAAAGATTCAGTAAGAATTTCGCCATGTTTAATGGTGTCTTTAGTGTTTTTATCAAGATCACTACCAAATTGAGCAAAACTTGCAAGTTCGTTATAGTTTGCAATCTCCATTTTCATTGAAGAAGAAACTTGTTTCATAATCTTAAATTGAGCATTACTTCCAACTCTACTAACTGATAAGCCAACATCAACAGCAGGTCTTTGACCAGCATTAAATAGATCTGTTGATAAGAAAATTTGGCCATCAGTAATTGAAATGACATTTGTTGGAATATAGGCACTGATATCACCAGCTAAAGTTTCAATAATTGGAAGTGCTGTAATGCTTCCGCCACCATTTTCTTTATTTAATTTAGCAGCTCTTTCTAAAAGTCTTGAATGTAAATAGAAAATATCACCAGGATAAGCTTCTCTTCCTGGAGAACGTTTTAAAAGTAAAGATAAGGCTCTATAAGAAATAGCATGTTTACTTAAATCATCAAAAACAATTAATACATCTTTTCCTTGCTCCATGAAATATTCAGCCATTGACATACCAGCAAATGGAGCAATATATAAAAGAGGAGCAAGTTCACTAGCACTAGCATTAACAATAATTGAATAATCCATAGCACCATAAGTGTTTAATTTATCGTAAATCGCCGCAACACTTGAGTTTTTTTGTCCAATTGCAACATAAATACAAATAACATTTTTACCTTTTTGATTGATGATTGTATCAACTGCAATTGCTGTTTTTCCGCTTTGTCTATCGCCAATAATTAATTCTCTTTGTCCTTTACCAATTGGAATTAAAGAGTCAATACATTTAATGCCTGTTTCAATTGGTTCATTAACACTTTCTCTAGCAATGATGGATGGAGCTTTTCTTTCAATTGGATATCGTTTTTCAGCTTTTATTTCGCCTTTCCCATCTATTGGTAAACCTAAGGCGTTTACAACTCTACCAAGTAAGCCATTGCCAACTGGAACCGTTAAAACTTTGCCAGTTCCTTTAACAGTGTCGCCTTCCTTAACTTTATTTGCATCACCAAATAAAATTGCACTAATTGAATCTTCATCAAGATTCATAACCATTCCAAAGACATCATCTTTAAATTCAAGAAGTTCGCCAAGGATAACATCTTGTAAGCCATAAATTGTAGCTATACCATCGCCTACTTCAACAACAGTTCCAAGATTTTTACTGTAATCAAATGCTTTATCAAAATTTTGAATTTCTTGTTTTATAAGAGAAGAAATTTCGTTTGCCTTAATTTCCATTTTGTTTTCCTCCTAGAATTGTTGTTTTAAGACTTTCAAGTTTATTTACTAAACTAGCATCATAAACATTGTCTTTAATCGCAATAATAAATCCACCTAATAAACTAGGATCAAGAATTTCTTCAAGTTCAACCCTAGCATTTTCTTTCTTTTCAACTTCTTTAATGACTTTATTCATACTGTCTGGGTCTAATTTTTTAGCTAAATAAATTTTTCCTTCTTCAATATGAAGATAGTCATTAAAACGATAAACAGTTTCTTTAAAAATTTTATAAACATATAAAGAACGCTTATTTTTAACAATTACTTTGATAAAGTTTCTAATTGATAAAGTTACATTTTTAAAAACTTTATCAATTGATTCAGATTTTTTAGTAAAAGGAACGTTATAATCACCAAGGAAACGAACATAATCAAAATTAGTTTTAAAAACATCTCTTAAAACTTTGATTTCTTTTCGATAATCTTCAACATTCTTTTCTTCAATAGCGACCTTTAATAAAGCTATTGCATAATTGTTAAATAAGGCAACTTCATTCATCTCTATTTCTTTTCTGTATTACTTAATTTATCAACAAAGCTATCAACAATTTTCTTGTTGTCTTCTTCGTTAACTTCTCTTTCAAGAATTTTAGAAGACATTGAAAAAGCAACATCAACGATATTTTCTTTAATATCTTTTGCGGCTTTTGCTTTCTCTTCTTCAATAGCTTTATAAGCGTTTTCTTTAACTTTATTCGCTTCTAAAGTCGCTTCTTTTAAGAGTTTTTCTTTTTCTACTTTTCCTTTTTCTTTTGCATCTTCAATGATCTTACTAGCATCTTTTCTAATATCAGCAAGTTTCTTTTCAGACTCATAAAGATTTTCTTTGGCTTTTAAGTTTAATTCTTCAGCTTCTTTTCTTTCGTTAGTTAAAAGCTCACTTCTTTTATCAAGATATTTTCTAACTGGTTTATAAGCGAATTTTGTAACAACAATGATTAAAATGATAAAAGCAAAAAGTTGGACCAAAAAAGCCCAAATATTAGGAATCAGTTTTGCTTCTATGCTATCACTTAAAGAATTACCAAGCTCCTCTGTATTACAGCTTGTTAAAAGAAACAAAACAGGAAAAATAGATAGTATAAATTTACATTTTCCCCATTTTTTCATCTTAATTAGCCTATAAAAAGCATTAATAAAGCAACAAGTAAGGAATAAATAGCGGTAGTTTCAGTTAATGCACAACCAAGAATCATACCAGTTCTAAGTTTTGAATACATTTCTGGATTTCTTCCCATTGCTTCCATGGTTTTTCCACAAACATAACCTTCACCAATACCACTAGCTCCCATACCAAAAGCCATAAGGCCGATACCAACGTAAAGCATACCAGATGGATCGCTGGCTAAGACGTTTACAAGATTTAATAATATATCCATTAGTTTTTCCTCCTAATTTCTAGCCACTTCTAATTGAACTTCATCATTTTCTTCGTTTTGTTCATTTATAATAAGAATCATTGTTAATAAGATAAAGACTGTTGTTTGGACAAATGCTGAGAATAAATCAAAATATAAATGTAATATTGGTGTAATAAATGGAGCAATAAAAATTCCTGCTGGTCCACTTGCTCCGCTAGCTACACCACCAATTGCATTAGCCCAATAATTTCCAACAAAGGCTGAACCAAAAATCATATTCGAAATGTTTTCTAAACCAAAATAAACAATCGTCATAATGCAAAAACCACTCATTGAGTTTCCAAACATACGTAAAGAAAGAGACAACAATGGAGTCCACATTGTAACCAAGTTAATTGGTAAAAATACAGGAATTGGATCAATAAAACGTTTAAAATAAGCTAATTTATTTTCTTTTGCTGCTGTGTAATGGATTAAAACAAAAGTCACCAAAGCTAAAGATAAAGGTACACCTAAATATGTAATTGGTGATGAAAACCCAGTTAAACCAATTGTAAAAGCTAAGAAAATATACATGGCAAGAGTTAGCATTAATCCACCATAATTTCTATTTCTTGCCCCCATCGTATTGGTGGTTAAATTATCAATAAACTGAACAAAAATAGTAACTACAAGATCAAAACCTTTTGGTGTTTCTAAAGGATGTTCATTTAATTTTTTGAACCTAAAATAAATAACAATGCAAAGAATAATAATTAGAAGAATCACTATTAATGAGATAAAGATTTCAGGAACAAAAACACTATCGAAATCAAATGACCAAAGGTTTGATAAATCCATAGTTATTCAACAAATGCACTCCTAAAATAAATTAAAGCAATATCAACAATCATTGGGACTCCTGCTATAAGTACTAAAGCATAAACCCATTTTTCTTTTTCACCATCTACTGGAGCAAAATGAACAAATAAGAAAGAACATAAAACAGCAATAATCATGATAGCAAAACGTAAAAAGTTACCGCCCATTTGTGTTGCTAACATAATCGATTTATTGTTTTCATTAACTTCTATTTTTTTCTTAGCACTAAATAAAAGAGCAACAAGATAAAGTAAACCGCAGACAAAAGATATTGCAGTTACGACTATTGGATAATAGCTATAAGGTGTATCAAAAGCAAAACCAACACATGAAATACCTAAAGCGATAACCATGATTACAAGATATGTAATAATTGTTGACTTATCAGTTTTACATATTTTCATTTGCTTTAATCTCCTTCTTAAGTTTAACTTTTCCATCTTCATCAAGAGTTTGAACAACAAGACGATTATAAGGGATTTGAATATTTTGTCTATTAAATTCGATCAAAATCTTTTCATTTAGTTCAAAATAAACATCCCAATATAAAACATTTGGTACATAACATCTTAATGATAAATTAATATCGCTAGATTCAAACGCAGTTACATAACAAGCAGGTTTTGGATTTTCTAAAATTCGATCATCACTATTTGCTAAATCAATTAAAACTTTTTTCGCTCTATCAATATCAGTTGAGTAGTCAACACCAACATCAACCACAATTCTTCTTAAAGGATTGCGAGTAAAATTTGTCAAAACTGAACTTGTGATTGTTTTATTTGGTATTGTAACTAACTGTTTATTAACAGTTTCAATTGTTGTAACTAAAAAGCGGACATCGACAACGCTTCCTTCCACTGATTCATTTTCAACTTTAATGTAATCTCCAGTTAAAAATGGTTTAGAAGTTAAAACAATGATTCCGCTTGCAAAATTTGAAATAACATCTTGTAAAGAAAGACCAATTGCTAATATTGCTGAAGAGAAAATTTGAGTTACGCCAGTCAACTCGATTCTTAAAATCGCTAAAATGATTATAAACAGGAAGAAATAAAGTAAAATTTTAATTGTCGAAACAATAAAAACTTTAATCGATCTTTCTTTGATAATCTTTTTATCTAGTTTTAAAGTTTTGTATAAAATTTTGATAATAAGTTTAATTAATAAAATGCCTACTATCAAAACTATGATTGCGCATAAGAAATTAGCTATGTATGGAGTGGTTGTCTCACTTCCAATCCAGAAGTTTGTAACATCTTTCCATGCATTTTGAATAGCTTCTACAAAGTCTTCCCAAAAGTTTGTCCAAGCATCAGCGAGAATCATGTTAGTATTATATCACTGCAATTGATTATTCTAAAGAATAATCAAGCAAAATATCAAAAAATTTACTCCAATAAAACACTTACATTGGAGCAAAAACCTTGCAAAACTCGAATATTATTTTATTTTCTTAAGAAGTTCTTCTTTCTTAGTGTTGTAATCTTCTTCAGTAATTAAACCTTCTTCAACTAACTTTTTAAGTTTAAGTAAAGTTTCTTTAAAAGTATCAATATCTATACTTTCTTCAGCATTCTTTGTTTTAGTAGCTGATACATTAACACCAGGAATTGGATTTTGAATATTATTAACATTTTGAGAGTTAGAATAAGGTTGCGAATTATTTACATAATTATTATTTGATTGTGCTTGATAAGTATTTTGATAATTGTATTGTGGACGATAGGTTCTACCATTATTACCAATATAATCATCATAATAATTTGCAATCATATAACCAGTGATAAATGCAATAATCATACAAACTAATTCTAAGCAGCCAATTGCAATTGCTCCACCACCTAAAACATAGCCTTCTGGAATTGGTCGTCCTTCATTATATTGTCCAAAGTACATAACAACAGTAAGGAAAGCAAGAAGAGCATATATAAAAGAAAAGATTCCAATAATTACTTCATTAAAAACTGATGAACCATCATCATATCCTAATAAACGTCTTGCTAATGTAATAATTGTGAATAGGAAAGTTATGACTGACATTAAAACCATAAATATCATTCCTATTGGAGCAGCGGCTTGAGACGCAGAACTTACCTCAAAAAGTTTATCGCCTGTAAATAAATCAGCAGATATTCCATTAACGTCTATTGATATAAATGGAGTAAAAATCAAAAAAATGTCGATAAAAGTTATAATTGCAATAAGAATTAAACCAAAATCTGCTTTTCTAAATTTAACCATAAATATTACCTCTACAAAAATATAGAATAATGATTTTTAAGTTTCAATCTTAACAATACTAAACTTGTCTAAATTGTCATTAATCGTATATTTGAAATAAAAAATTTCATACTTTTTAAAGTTTATCTTCCCACTGCTTTAGTAAGTTTTTTCAAGTACTCAAGTAATTCATCATCTTTAATTAAAGGAGATAACTTTTTATATACCATTTCATGATAATCATTAAGCCATTTTATTTCTTCTTCAGTCATGATTGATAAATCTAAAGAGCGAGTTTCAATAGGCACATAAGTTATTGTTTCAAACTTAAAGAAATAGCCATCACTAGTTGAAAATGCTTTCGTGCACAGCAAATTATTTTCGATTCTTATGCCATATTTCTCATTTTTATAAACACCTGGTTCAATAGTAGTAATCATACCTGGAACAATTGGAGCTTGATCATCTCTTTCTGGAACAGCTCTATATCTTAAGCCGTTTGGTCCTTCATGAACATTTAAAATATAGCCTACTCCATGGCCTGTTCCACATTTATAGTCCATTCCTTCATTCCACATATATTGTCTAGCTAAAATGTCTAAAGTATGACCATCTGATTTTTCTAAAAATATTGCTCGAGAAACGGCGATCAAGGCTTTTAAAGTTAATGTGTAATCATGAATATACTCTTTTGTTGGTTTACCGATTAAAAATGTTCTTGTTGTATCAGTTGTACCACCAAAATATTGGCCACCACTATCAACTAAAAGTTCGATATCGTTTTTTGAAACAATCGATGATTTTTCTTGTGCTGGTTCATAATGCATCATTGCAGCATTTTTGCCAACTGCTGCAATTGTTTCAAAAGATAAATCAAAGCAAAGTTTAGATTCCTTTCTAAATTCTTCTAATTTGGAAGAATAGTCGAATTCTGTGAGGTTTTTATCTAAATTTTCATCTAAATATTTTTGGAATTTTACTAAAGCAAGTCCATCTAAAGCTTGGATTTTTTTAGTATTTTCAATTTCTTTTTCACCTTTTATCGCTTTCATTAAATATGATGGATTTTTAGCTTCAACTGGTTCTTTTAAGATTGAATAAATTCTGGCATTTACTCTTGATGGATCGACAAGTGTTTTAATATCTTCATGTTTCAATAAAAATTCAAATATATCTTCATAAGGATGAATTTCAACGCCATCGATATTAAAATCAATTTTGTTCTTATCTATAAAAAGATGGCTTCCATTGTTTTTAGATAAATATAAATATGAATAAAAAACTGGATTGAATGGAATGTCATTTCCTCTTAAATTTAAAATATAAGCAATATCATCTAAGGTTGTTATTAAGTTTGCACTTGCGCCTTTTTTAAAAACTTCATTTAAAATTAAATCAATTTTTTCTTTATAGTTTAAAGTTGATAAGTCATCGCTTAATTTAAAAACTTTATTTGCTCTAGAAGGTTCTTTTCGATTTATTAGATAAGAGAAATCGACGTCTTTAGTTACTATGCCTAATTTATTCAATTTATCTAGTCTTGTTTTAGTAATATTAGAATAATTAACACCTAATGGGTAAAAGTGATTTTCTTTAATAAATTGTTGTAAAGATGGTACGTTAATGTCTCCATCTCTAAGCAAATCAATACCAGAATCATTTAATTCATTTTCGGCTTGAATCCAATATCTGCCATCGGTTGAAAAATAGGCTTTATTTTCAGTAATTAATAAACTTCCAGCTGAGCCAGTAAAAGGACAGAAAAATTCTCTTTCTTTAAGATAAAATTCACTTATATATTCATTATCGTGCGGATCACTTGTGAGAATCAGGTAAGCTTTTAATCCACTCTTTTTTAATTCATTTTGCAACAAATTTATATTTCCTTTTTTGAACATAAAAATTACCTCTAAATACTATTTAAGAGAAAATAATTTAGTTTTGCAAGGCTTTTCCTCAGTTATTATATATCTTTTTCGTAATCTTCCTTAGAAAATCTCCATTTTTTCTCGTCGATTACACTAACTTCACTTGATGAGCGCCAATCGCTTAAAATTGTCGCTTTAATCTTTGAATAATATAAAATTTCATTAACAACGTTTTGCGTAAAGACTTCTCCTGGAATAATTACTGGAATTCCTGGAGGATAAATCATAATCATTTCTTTTGAAATTTTACCCACTGCATTTTTAAGTTTAACAACTTTTAAAGGAGCATGATAAGCAACACGAGGTCTAACTTTCATCTCTGGGAAGCCATTCATATAGTGATGGTCACTATATTGAACATTAGGATCATAATATTTTAAAGATATGTCTTTTAAAGCGTTAATTAAACGATCTAAATCTTTTTGGGTGCTCCCGATTGTAAAAAGTAAAAGGAAAACGTAAGTCTCGGCAAGTTCAATTTGAATTCTATATTTATCTTTCAAAATTTTATAAAGCTCAAATCCGCTTATTGTTAATTTATCAATCTCAACGCAAAGTTTAGTTTCATCATAACTATATGCACCACATTCTTTAACAAAATAATCTTTACTATGAGCAATAAAACCAGGAATTTGATCAATTTTTTCTTTAGCTTGTCGAGCAAGTTTAATGGCGTTATAAATTTTAAGACTTCCTTTAAAGACTAAATATTTTCTAGCAGCATCAAGCGAAGCAATTAAAATTGAACTTGGTGAAGTTGTTGTAATTAAGTTAAACGATTTATTTACATCGTATTTTGAAACGCGATTCCCTTTTCCAAGTAATACACTTGATTGAGTTAAACTGCCTCCAGTCTTATGAATACTTAAAGTAGTCATGTCAGCCCCTGCTGCCATTGCTGTAACTGGTAATTTATTTGAAAAATAAAAATGGGTGCCGTGAGCTTCATCAACAAGAACAATTTTATTATGAAGATGAGCATAGCTTACAATTTTTTTAAGATCACAAGTTGCACCAAAATAAGTTGGATTAATGATAAAAATGGCTTTTGCTTCAGGATTATCATCAATTGCTTTGCGCCACTCTTTAAAAGAAACTTGATTGACAATTTCAGTTTTTTTATCAAGTTCAGGCATAATAAAAATCGGAACAGCACCAGATAAAATTAAACCATTAATAACTGATTTATGAACGTTTCTTGGCAAAATTACCTTATCATTAGCTTGAAGTGCACTTAAAAACATTATTAAATTGCCACTTGTTGAGCCATTAATTAAAAATTTACAATAATCTACTCCGCATGCTTTTGCAAAAAGTTCTTGAGCTTCTTTAATTGCACCTGTTGGATGCATAATATTATCCATACCACGAGGACAATTAACATCATTTTTATAAACAATATGGGTAAAAATCTTATCAAAATCTGTACGAATATTGCCTTGATGATGTCCAGGCACATCAAAAGCTGCTGTATGTTCTTTTAAATACTTTTCGTAGGCTTTCAAATAAGGTGTTTTCTTTTGTTCAGCTTTATCAATCATATCTAAAACGACTATATTATATACGTTATAAATGAAATGTAATAATAAAAATCTCATTATTTTTAAAAGAAATTTCGCCTAATGGTTTTCTGTGGAAAACTTTTAAATTATAAAGTACAAAATTCATAATTTTGGCATAAAATATTATGTAGTTATGAAAATTGTTGTTGTTAGTGATTCACATTCAAATGTTTCAATTTTAAATGAAATAGCCAATAAAAATTATGATGCCGATATCTTTTATCATCTCGGAGATAGTGAATTACCTGAATACTTATTAAATAGATTTACGGGTGTTCGTGGTAATTGTGATTATAACGATTTACCTCCTGAAAAAGATGTTGAGATTGATGGTTTTAAAATTCATTTAGAGCATGGTAATTCAATAAATTTTGCCATAAATCCCGAAGAATATATTAAGCAAAAGAAATGTGATATTTTCCTTTTTGGACATACTCATAGAAGATATGCTAATAAAATTGGTTCTACTTATTGTTTCAATCCTGGAAGTTTAACTAGACCAAGAGATGGTGAATCTGGTAGTTATTTAATTTTATATTTATTAAAAAATCACGAAATTAAATACGAATTTAAGAATGTTGATGAAGACAAAAAAAATGACTAAGCGACTTAGTCATTTTTTTATTTCTTAAATTAAATTACTAATCTGAATTCTCTTCTGATTCTAAAATACTTTCGTAGACTTTATGAGCACTTGCGATAGCAAATGTAATATTATAACCACCACATAAGCCATCAGCGTTTAAGACTTCACCAGCAAAGTAAATTCCTGGTTCTTTCTTGCTTTCAAGATCAAATGCAACATTAGAGAATTCAACACCACCAACGGCGACTTGTGCATCTTTAAATCCATAAGTAGCTTTATATGTGAAGACAAGGTTTTTCATTGTTACAGCAAGTTTTTTAATTTCTGTTGGTGTGTATTCGTATAGATTTTTGATTCCACTAGCTTTTCTAACATATTCAGCAACGTGTTTTGTGAAAAGGCCACTTAAAACAGATGCTTTAGAAACGCCATTTAGTTTAGTTAGGACATCAACTAATTTATCGATATCATAATCAGGCATTAAATCTAATGAAATTGTGCATTTTTTAAATCTCTTGCAACGAGCAATAACAGATGCGCAGTTAAAGATAGCAATTCCGCTTAAACCGTCCTTCTTAAATAAAACCTCGCCAGTTTCTTGATAAGCAAGAGTTTTATCAATATATAAAGAAACAGCTGCTTTTACTCTTTCGTTTTGAATTGTAACTGGTTTTTCTTCAGTTTGAATTGGCGCTAAACCAACTCTAGATGGTGAAATTTTGTAACCTTTTTTCTCTAATAAAGTAAAGATTTGATCGCTTCCACCAAGTTGTGGAGCGGCTGCATTACCACATGCAAATACAAATTTATCAAAAATGAAAATTTTGTTCTGTGTTTTCACACGAATTTTTCCATTTTCTAAAGTGTAGTCAACAATTCTTTCGCGGTTTACAAATTTTACTTTCCTTTCTTTACATCTTGCAACCAAAAAGTCTAAAAAGGTTTTTGCACTGTTAGCATATGGGTAAACTAAATTATTATAAGTTCTTGTGAAAACACCAAGTGAATTTAAGAATTTAACAATGTCTTCAGCGTTAAAATCATTAACGATGTTAGCAGCATCTTCGCAATTATATGAATCTTTAGCTACTACCATGTTTGTGATATTACAACGACCATTGCCAGTTGCTAAAACTTTTCTACCTGGAGTTTCTTCTTTGTCAATTATTGTGACGTCAAATTGTGGATTTTTTTCTTTTAAAAACAAGGCTAAAAAAATTCCTGAAAAACCTTGACCTAAAATTCCAACTTTCATATATAAATTTTAGCATTAAATTAGCCAAAAATGTGCATGAATATTGATTTTTTTCATAAAAATTATATAATTTGGCATTGTCTTATGATTTACATGTTAATTTTTAGTGCCTTCGGCACATTGGTTGCCACTTTTCTTGGTGGATTATTAACAAAGTTTACTTCAAATAAAAAGAAAGAAATTTTCAGTTTCTTTCAAAATTTTTCAGTCGGTGGAATAATTGCGCTTATTTTTCTTGAATTAATCCTTGAATCAATCGAGCATTTTCAAACTGGCGTCAATAGTAATTCACTTGGTGCTTTATATTCTCTATTAATTATTGGTGGAGTTGGTTTAATTTTCTTTTTAATGCATGAAGGACTTCATCATCTTTCACATCATCATGAACATGATCACGATGATGATGAAGAATGCGTTGACCACGCTCATTCAACTGAAGTATTTAACAATAACTCCATGTTATTAGCATCTTTTATCTTTTTAATTGCTATTTCTGTTCATAACATTCCAGAAGGTTTATCACTTGGTATTAATTTCAATGTTTCAGGTGCTGAAATACCTTATCAAGGGATTATAATGAGTATAATTTTATTTATTCATAACTTTTTAATTGGCTTTACAATGTGTAATTCGTTCTTGCATTCCAATAAATCATTTAAATTTGCCTTAAGTTTAACTACTTTTAGTGCTCTACCTGCTTTTATTTTAGCAATTTGCGGTTATTTCATTTCAACAATATCACTTGATCAAGTCTTTCTGGGTGTTATTTTTGCTATCTCAACAGGTAGTTTACTTTATGTTTTATTTATTGAATTATTGCCTCAAGTCTTTAAAGAATATAAATCAAAATATACTTATTTGTATATCCTTTTAGGTATTGTTCTTTGTGGAATTTTACTATATGTTTTTGGACATCATCATTAATTGAACACAATTTAAATTTACTTCTAAAAATATGCTACAAAATGTAGCATATTTTTTAGTTATAATCAAAAATTAAAAATCTAGGCAGCAAAAAAGGTTGCCCATCGGACAACCTTTAAAAGTTAGAATTTGTTCAGTTAAGAAACTATTTAATAATTTCGCTAACTGTACCAGCACCAACTGTTCTACCACCTTCACGGATGGAGAATTTAGTACCTTTTTCAATAGCAACTGGGTGGATAAGTTCAACAGTGAATGAAACATTATCTCCTGGCATAACCATTTCTGTTCCAGCTGGAAGAGTAATTGTACCAGTAATATCAGTTGTATGGAAATAGAATTGTGGTCTGTAGTTACTTAAGAAAGCAGTATGTCTTCCACCTTCTTCTTTTGTAAGAATGTAACATTGACATGTGAATTTGCTGTGTGGAGTGATGGATCCTGGTTTAGCAAGAACTTGTCCTCTAACAACTTCGTCTCTGTTGACACCTCTTAAAAGGATACCAGCGTTATCACCTGCTTCTGCGTAATCGAGTGTTTTTCTGAACATTTCGATACCAGTAACAACTGATGATTTTGTAGGTTTGATACCAACAATTTCAACAGGATCGTTTAATTTAACAGTACCTCTTTCAACTCTACCAGTGACGACTGTACCTCTACCTGTGATGGTGAGAACGTCTTCGATTGGCATTAAGAATGGTTTATCTGTTTCTCTTTGTGGATCTGGGATGTAGCTATCAATTGTATCCATTAATTCGAGAATAGCTTTTTCAGCTTCTGGGTCTCCGTCAAGAGCTTTTCTAGCACTACCTCTGATAATTGGAGTTTCATCTCCTGGGAATCCGTATTTTGATAATAAGTCTCTGACATCCATTTCAACGAGATCGATGAGTTCTGGATCTTCGACTAAGTCACATTTATTTAAGAAAACAACGATGTAAGGAACACCGACTTGTCTAGCAAGAAGAATGTGTTCTCTTGTTTGTGGCATAACACCATCTGTAGCTGCAACAACGAGGATAGCACCATCCATTTGAGCAGCACCAGTGATCATGTTCTTAACATAGTCAGCGTGCCCTGGACAGTCAACGTGTGCATAGTGTCTCTTAGCTGTTTGATATTCAACGTGAGCTGTATTAATTGTAATACCTCTTGCCTTTTCTTCTGGTGCAGCATCAATTTGATCATAATCCATTGATTTTGCATTTCCGGATTTAGCAAGAACGTGTGTGATAGCAGCGGTTAAAGTTGTTTTACCATGGTCAACGTGTCCAATGGTACCAATGTTCATATGGACCTTACTTCTATCAAATTTCTCTTTTGCCATAAGTAATTTTTCCTCCTAGAATAAATAGCTTTCGCAATGTA
>CALVLC010000022.1 GCA_944336335.1 uncultured Bacilli bacterium
CAAGGCAACCTCTAATAATGTGGTATCTAACACCTGGGAGGTCTTTAACTCTGCCGCCTCTAATCATAACGGTGGAGTGTTCTTGTAAGTTGTGTCCTTCTCCACCGATATAAGCTGTAACTTCATATCCGTTGGAGAGCTTAACTCTAGCGTATTTTCTTAATGCAGAGTTTGGTTTTTTAGGAGTCATTGTGCCAACACGGGTGCAAACTCCTCTTTTTTGTGCACTGTTTTGATTTCTTTCTTTTTTATTTAAAGAATCGAATCTTTTTAAAAGTGCAGGTGCTTTTGATTTAAAGGTAGGTGATTTTCTACCTTGTCTAACTAATTGATTAATAGTAGGCATCTCTCTTTTCTCCTTCATTCATACACACAATACCTGGTGTATCATAGTATTCACTAAAAAATAAGAACTTTTCAGTTGCTGAATAATAATAGAGCATTGAACTATGAAATGCAAGAATTATTTTTAGAAATTTTTCTTTAAAATTTTTTCTATTTTAAAAGCCATTAAATCACTTAAAATTTTCTTTTAAATTAAAAGAAGCACTACTTTATTTGAGTGCTTCTAATAATACTTTTAATAAATCGTTAACGTTCCGTAAGTTTCCTTAATATTGTAACAATTTATAAGATTCTTACCTTTGTAATCATCAGAACGTATATCTCTGATTTCGAACCAGTTTTCAACGGAGCCTTTTTCTTTAATTGAAGTAAAGAAAACTTTTTTAATCTTATCTTTACCACGAAGGCCGTTATAACCAAAAGTTAAACAATCGATATCTCCTTTTAAAGGTTTTCCATCGTAATTTTTTGATAAGTCACTAGAACGAACGTCTAATGTAACTGGTAAAACAGATAATGTTCCGTATTCAACATGAATTTTACCTTGATATTCCTTAGTAACATTTTTGCCACTTCTTGTATCAATTACTTTATAAGTAAACTTATTGCTAACAGGTTTACTTTCATCTGTAACCGCAAAGACTTGATTTAAATAAGTGATTTCCAATTTATCGTATGGCAATAAACTTCCATACATATCATAATCTGTGTTATTACAAATATGTTTCGTACCGTCGTAAGTATACTCATATGTTGGTGAAGTTATTGTAATTTCCTCATAAACAGGATCACGAGGATATTCAACTTCAGGTTCTTCAGGTTCTTCTGGTTCAGGGTCATCTGGTTCTACTGGTTTATCTGGATCATCTGGATTCGCCGGTTTGTCTGGATCATCAGGTTCAACTGGACCAACTGGTTTATCTGGATCATAAGTTTCAGGCTTATATTCAATAGCATAATTAGGGAAAGTATTAACAAGAACCCAAGCGCCTAAATCAGAACTAAAAACTTCTGTCCAAACGTGTTTGTCGTAATTATCTACCTTATTTATAGTGCCACTCCCACCAGTTACGATATAACCACTTGCAACACGGGCAGGAATGCCAACTCTTCTTAACATCATTGCATAAGCTGTTGCAAAGTGAGAATCTTTTCCCTTGTGAGTTTCAGTCAAGAATTTTAAGATTGGCTCTTCATCTTTTGGATAAAGATTTTCAACTGTAGATTCGTTATGTTTAGTGACCCAGCGTGCAATATTATAAATAGTATCAAATTCATTGCCTGCTTTAAGCTTATAACGATCAATTATGTTATCGATTGCAGCATGCAATTCTTCAGGAACTGATAAATATCTACCTTTAACAAATTCAGTATAATTTCCTAGGTTTTGATTTTTCTCTTTATTATTTAAATTAATAGGCGCAAAGCCTTCTGATAAAAAGTTGTATCCACTATAAGCCGTAAAAGAAATGTTGGTTTCTCCGTTAAAATCATACGCTCCTTCATAATTTTGTCTAAGACCTTCAGGAAATTTATTTACATAATAAGGAGCAACATCTTTTTTAAGTTTATATTTCTCTACATTATATTTAATGCCAATGTAATCAGTAGTTTTTTTACTGCTTAATAAATTTGCCATGTATAAATCTGGATTAGCATCCATACCCAACTTGCCAAGATTATAAGTTGGGGCATAATAAAGACTTCCTTTATTGTAATTGCCATAAACATTTTGTCTAAAGTAGTAATCACGGTTTGCACTAGCCTCGAAGCTAAAATAATAATTTTTATCTTCGGTTGGTTGAGTTGGCTTTGTATCCTCTTCCTCATCGTCGTCATTACCACCCGTCTCTCCGCCAGGGTTATCAGGATTTGTTGGGTTATCAGGGTCTTCTGAATCAATTGGATCATCAGGATCGGTTGGTTTATCGTTTGGATTTTCTCCTTCACCAGGTTTTTTATCAATTAAGTTGACTCCACTATTAGCGATTTCAGTATCAGTTGCTCCACTTTGATTTTCATCATCATCAGGTAACTCTCCACCTTCGCCTTGAGTTGGGTCGTTATAATCATTAACATCTTTAGCAACTTCAAGCTTTCCATAAGAAAGATCGATTATGTAAGAAGAAGTAAAATCAACGCCTTGCTCATTTAAGATAACAGGCGTAACTACGTTATCATAAACCCCAATTTCACTAACAACAGTATAATCTTTACCAGCAACTACTTCATCACCGCTAGCAAGATTTAAATTGTCAGTTTTAAAATTGTTGCAATAAAATTTTTCACCTTCTTTGAAATAGAAAAAACTGTCTGAGGATTCTATGCTCAAATCACGTTTATTAATCTTAACATCACCATAATCATAATTAATGTTGTAGTTACTCGTAACATCTTTATTTGAACTATTGAAAATTCTGACTTCAACTTCGTTTTCGTAATCTCCAGCTGGAAGTCCAGCAAATTTTGGAGGGCTAATTGTGTAAACTTTATCATCAGTTGCTAAATCAGATTCGTTATAAGTTAAAACGTTCGCTTTGTCAAAGAATGGTTCATTTTTGCCATTATATTGGCCAACTAAATCAGGAGTTGAAATTGTAATGTCTTTTTTAGTGACTTCAACGTCTCCATATTCATAAGTAATATTATAATTTTTTGAAACATCTTGACCATTTTCATTAACAATCTTAACAGTCACTTTATTTTCATAAGTTCCTGCGTCGCCTGTTTCAGTTGAAAATTCATTTTCAACTTGAATGGCATCACCACTTACCAAATTACCTGATATTAATTTAAATTCATCAGCAGTGTGGACTTGACCATCATATGCAAAACTCAAGGAAGGAGTTGAAATTGTTATATCTATCTTATTAATAACACATTTTCCTTTGGAAACATTAAATTTGTAATTATCAGTTACATCCAAGCCATCTTTATTCGTAACTTTAATCATATAAGGCTCAACATCATAAGTGCCAGCATCAATATATTGATTAAAGGTTACTTCCAGCGTATCACCATCAACTAAATCGCCAATAGGTGTACAAAAATCATAATCCAAATTTGTAGCTTTGCCATTATATGTTCTTTCCAAACTTCCAACAATCAAGTCAATTTCTCTCTGATTAATCGTTAATTTAGATGAGGATGATAAGTTAAAATCATAAAGATTTGTGACATCACCAAAAGTATCACTAACTGCATGAACATCGACATTTTCGATATTTTCGCTCCCTGCGTTAACAATATTATCTTCTGATAAAATTTCAATATGGTCGCCTTCAACAAGCTCATCATTTATTAAAACATCTTCGGTATGAGCATAAAGAGGTGTACCATCATATTCTTTAGAAGCGTTAACTGAAAAATTAACACTTTTTTGAGTTAATGTAACATCAACTGGAGAATAATCAATTGTATAATTTGAAGTGACATCTTCTCCTTCTTCATTGACGATTCTAAAATCACCATCTTCAAAAGATAAATTAGCGTTAGTGCTTGCATTATTAAGCTTATAATCGCGATAGGCTAATGTATCGCCTTCTTTAAGATTTGCAAAAACTAACTCTGGGTTATCTCCATACCTAAAAGAACCATTACTTACTGCTGGTTTAATAGAACGAGGCTCAATTTCAAAGGTATGAATTGCCCCAAATCTATCTAAGCCAAATACATTTTTTGTAACTGCTCGTGCATCATAAACTCCAGCATTCACTGGTTTTTCATAGCTCCATGAGTCAGTTCCGCTTTTTGCATATTGAATTTTTGCATCACCATTAAATAAACCAGATGCTGTTAAGTCAAAATCATCACCATAAGTAACATTAATAGCATCAATATCATCAATAACAACACCAACAATTCCCATTAATGTCGCAGTTGAAACAGCAATAACAGTAAAAATTGAGATTAATAAAACTCTGAACCTATAAAGGAACTTATAAAAAGCAATAAATCTATTTATTTTTTTGTTATAAGCTTGTGTCAACATAATTTAGTACATCTGTAGAACTCCTGGTACAATATTAATCTTAAAGTTGCCCATTACATTCTCTCCGTTTTCATCGTAAATAGCATCTACTCTAATTTGAGCCTCAACACTACCTACACTATTTAAAGTAGCTAAAGAGGTGAATTTTATTTCAAACTTTGTTTGATCAAGTCCGTCTACCCTAGAAATTTCAGAAGTTAAAACCTTACCTTCTTCATAAGGCACTTCTATAGTTTTAGTATAAATCGTTATTTCACATTCGGTAATAGTTAATTTTCCAAAGTCAGTGATTAACGCATACTGATATGTTACATCCTCACCTGTAATCATATCTCTAACTAAATAATCAGCCGTTGCAATTTCTTCACCGACATCCGATAAATAAACATTTTGATCAGCGAAGATTTGATGATTTGGATTTTTTTCACCCTCCAAAATTTCGTATTGAGGATAATATTCAATTTCTTCGCCATCATATACCTTTGTGACATCCTCAGTAGTAATTTTGATCTTAGTTTTCTTCTCGTAATATGAAGAAGATTCATCTCTTATACCGCCCGCTTTTGCAAAATCAATTCTAGCCCAACCATGACCACGGACATAGACTTCATTCCAATAATATTCATTAACTTGAGTAATAGCCGCTAAATTCGTATCTTTGGCTTCATATAAATAGCCTTTAACAAGTCTAGTTGGTATATCAAAGTATCTTAATAATATGGTTGCTGCTGCAGAAATTATTGAAGAATCACATTCAACATTATTTTTAGTAAAGAAATCTTCTATCGTGTCACTTGGTTCAAAATCATAATCGTAATTAGGTTCTGGATTATAGGTAATGTCAAGTTGACTTAAATATCTAATTATAAGTTGAACAATAAGTTGAGTGTCGGTAGGTATAATTGGGAAATACTTATCTTTAACTTTATCTAATTTAACTTCGAATTCTTTTGGAATATTTGTGTAATTAGTCATCGCATGACCACTACTATACTGTTCTTCTAGTTCCTCATAAGTTTTATTGCTTCCAAAACTTAAACTGTTTAAATAAGTTGCATTTGTAACATAATCAAAATCAATATCAGTCATTGTTGAAGTTGTTGCTGGTGAACCATTTTCAAGTTGTGCAGCATAATAAATATCATTATTTGCTGTTGGATCGCCATCACCAAAATAATAAGAGCTAACAAGATCCTTAGTTCTCGCTTCTCCTTCTTTATAATTAATCGTTACAGTTCTTGTTGACAAACCACTATTTTTAAGTTGTGTGCCTAAAAAATAATTTGGATTTAAATTTTCATTTACATCATAAATATAAGCGTCACTAAAACCTTTACCATTAAAATCACCAAAATTAGCTTCTCTTAAGTAGTAATCTCCAGGTTCGCTCACTTGAACAGTAAATAAATAATCTTTTTCTGGAGGTAAACCATCAAATTCTGTTTCAACACCACTACCAATATTGGTTGAATTAGGATCATTTTTGGCAATTTCTTTGGAATCCTCTTCACTTAGTGGTGGCTCATAAGCTATAGATGGAGAAAAATCAATAGCCACCCATCCAAACCCGTCAACGTAAACTTCGGTCCAAACATAAAGATTCATTAAAGTTACAGGCAAAGCTTCATTAGCGTCTGTATAATTTACACGAAAACCAGAAACAACTCTTGAAGGATATCCAAATTGTCTCAACAAAAGACTTCCTGCTACTGAAAAATGAAGGAAATGGCCCTTTTTTGTTGAAGTTAGGAATGAAGATGCTAAATCTTGGTATTGATCAAATTCAGCTAATAAATCAAATTGAAAATCTCTTAGAAAAACTTCTTTAAGTCCAGTAACAAAGGATTGTAATGAATCTTGGCTATCAGTCAAGTAATTATCGATAAAATCCTGGAGATATCTTTCTTGTTGCGAACGCACATCCCTATAATTGTCATCGACCCAATCTTGATAATTCTTTTCCTCTTGTCTCATTTGACTATCAGAAATGTAATTATTCTGAATTGAATTTAAATTAATTTCTTGTGGCAAATAACAAGTAGCATGATATTTATTGCCATCTTCTTTATCGACATGGTAAGAAATATCGTCAGCTTGTTTTGTCTTACTTTCTGTGTAATTTGGCATTAAGTCAAAGTCGCTTGGATTAATTCCATCAGCAAGTAAAAGTGACACTACTGCTTTTGTGTCATCACTTTTTAAATTAGCCGTCGAAAATTCAAGAGGACTATAAGTTCCTTTTGTGTAAGGATTAACTTTTGAAAAATCATTAGAATAATAATCGCCAAAAGATAAGGCTCTAAAATAATATTTTCCAGCTTTATCTGCATTCATTGCAAAGATAGGCGCCTTAATTTGATCGCCTGTTGGTAAATCTTTGAATAAATCTTTTAAACTATCATCAATATCACCATCAAGAGGTGGCAAATCAATACCATCTAAATCTGGCCATTCTTCAAGAGGTGGAATATTGATATCTGGTCTATTTGAAAAGTTAATATCAATTTTTGTTGCATAACAATCAGTTACATCAACATTTTTGGCTTCATTAAAAACTTTAAATTTATAAGTAAATTGATAAGCATCGCCTGTTTCTTTTTTGTTAACAGTCGCTGTTAAAACATCAGTTTCAGCAACTCCATCGCCTGAAATAACAAGTTGATCTTCAGTTAAAGTTTGTCCGTTTTGAATTGTTTCAACATCAACAACATCAGTATTTACTGAAAGTTCAATAATTCTTTGTTTAATGTTGATATCGCCCCAAGAATTAGTGATATTATAATCGCGAGTTACTTCTTGCCCATTAAAATCATAAATTTTGTAACTGCCTTTATTTTTATAATTACCGGCTCTAAAGTATGTTTCTTCTCGAGGTTCAACAGCAATGTAATCACCTGGAGAAAGTTGTCCAGATTCTTCAGATAAAGTGACTTCACTACAATCAACAGTAAAATCTGAACCATTATATGTATATGAATGACTTGGTGAAGTAATGATTAAATTCTCTTTAAAAAGAGGAGCTTGCCCAGAAGCGGCGAAAGAAAAAACACCTACTGCTCCAAAAGCAGCACAAATTGTTATAGCTAAACCAATGAATGCAAGTTTTACACTAAAAAGCGATTTCACTTTATCTCACCTCGAATCTTTTTAAATATTTTTTGCACTTCATCATTTTGTTAACCCCAAAAGCGTGATTTAAAGAGTCTAAAAATGATGGTAAGGCACTAGCGACTTTGAAGATATCTTTTCCATCTAATTTTCTAAGAATCTTTTTTGATATAAAATCATCAAATGCATCTTCTTCATTTCCGCCACATGCCACGTAAATTGGAACATAACTCATAATTTGATTAACCATACGATTACCGAATGTTATTGCAAAATGTTGAACTAAAATTTTGTTTAATGTATTAATCCGTTGCTTGATAGTATCTTGGTTTTTAAATGAATTTAAAGCGGATTTTGCAAGGTTTTCAAAATTTTCATTAGATATTTTGATTGGACCTTGGTCCTCTGCTTCAAACGCTTGAGCCTTATTATCAAGATTTAAAACCATGGAACGATCATAAACTTTATCAGAGATTGAAAAGGTTGATTCATCGTTATTTGCTGTTCCTAAAAAGTAAACATTTCGTTTAATTTTGAGTCTTCCTTCCATAATCATTTTTGGATCTTTTGGCCAGCTATCATTGGTAATTTCAAGGGTTCTTTGATCCTCGTTAGGATATTCAAGTAAGGATAAGAATTCAGCAAAATAATATTCAATACGAGCAATGTTCATTTCGTCTAAAACAATAATATAAATTTGGTCATCAAAATTAGATCTATATAATTCTTTTAGAAGAGGCGTTTCATTAAATTTCTTGGTAAATTCATTAAAGTAACCAATTAAGTCACTTCTTTCTTTCCAAACTGGTTGAACAGCAATAACAGTTGTTGGATTACCTATAAATTGTTCAAAAGCGAGTGCAATTGATGTTTTACCAGTTCCAGACATACCTTGAAGAATCATCATTTTACTGGTTAATAAGCTAGCGATAAATGAACGAATATCATCTTCGGTATAATAAAGATGTTTTCTAGAAGCACAATAATTTCTAAAACTTCTGCAAAAATCATATAAAGATGTTACTTCATCAAATTTGATTTCTTCTTTCTTTTCAACATTAGCAATATCAAGTTTTAAAAGTTCAGTAAATCTTTTTCCTTTTTCATTTTTAACAACTTTTTTACTTTTGTTAGTAAATTTTTGTTCATCAACTTCGAATTTAAAAACATTAATTTTTCTATTTCTAATGCCAATATAATAAAGAAGCATACCAATAGGAATAAAAATAATAAAGATAACAGCAAGGTAAAGAGCTGGAGACATAATTAAAGAGTCTTCGCCAACCATTCCACTATAAACTAATAAATATGCCAAAAAGAAAATAATAAGAATTAATTCAATTCCACATAATATCAAGATAGTTTTGTTTAATCTTTTATTCTTATTCACTACTTTTCCTTCCTCTTTTTGCGACTTTCTTTAACTTCTTTTATCGCTTCTTTTTTTCTTTTTTTCATAATAGCTTTTTTAACATTAGCCCATTTTTTATTGAAATATCGATCAAAAGCGATTTTTTCTTTTTCTAGTTCATTAAAGAATTCTTCACTAAGCTCATACTCATCAAGATCTTCATCTTCTTTAACAAGCATGGCTTTAATACGACCTTTTAATTCTTCAATTTCAAGATTTAATTTGTTAATCTCTTCTTTAATTTTTTCTTCATAAGTTTTTAATTCGTTATTAGAATTATCAATTTCGCGAAGTAACTCTTTTTCTTTCATTTCTTTAAGATTTTGGAGTTCATTAAGTCGAGTTGTAAAATCTTTGATAATTTCTTCTTTCGCTTTAGCAAAATCTAAATTTAACTTATCAATTTCTTCTTTATGAGATTTAATCATTTCGCTAATTTGATTTTGAAGACGAATTCTCTCTTCTTGCATACCAATGATGAATTCATAAACAAGCTTAAAATCAAGTTCTTTTTTGCCAAGCATCTCGTGAATTTTACGAGTAACTTCTTCTAAATCAGCTAATCTATTTTCTTCTTGCTCAATTTCAAATTCCTTTTTATATAAAGGATAGACATCTTTTGCTTCGGCATAAGATAAAAAAGCAATAAGAGTTGGGATTCTTGAGAAATAATCAAGATAATCTTCTGAAAGATGATCTTTTGTTGTGATAATTGGCTTAATCTCATATCCAGGTTTAGCATATGTGCTAATAAAATCATATAACTGTAATGCTTTTGAGAAGTTAACATCATTTTTAAGCATATTCGTTCTTTGAATAGGAGGTCTAATTGGAGCCGCTTTGCTAACTTGCTCAATTAAATCCGTTTTCATTAATTGATTAATGTAAACTTCAAGATTACGAATTCTTTTAATTAAAGCGATGTTTTTATCGTTTTCTTCTAGATTCAAATCGCCATATCGACTATCAGTAATTTCAATTTTATAAGAAATATTGTTTCGATATAAATTAACTGTGTCGTTTAATTTAGTATGGTTTTCATAAACTGACTTCGCTTCTTTTATCTTTTCAAAACGAATCTCAATGAAAGATTTAAGGAGTTTTAATAAATAAACCAAAAATTTATTTTCATAAATTGAATAGTCGTCAAGCTTTTCAACAACTAATAACTTTGAAGGCTCAATTTCATCATTTTCTTTAATTTTTCTAATATTTTGACTATTTACTGACAAATCAATAATTGTTTCTCTACTAATTCTTTTTGTTTTTTCAACTGGTAGAGTTTCGCTTTGATTTCTAATAAAACGACGGTCTTCAGCAATTGCTGAAGAAACATAAGGTAAAAGAGTTTCAATTGTTTTAACCCAAGTTTCATCAATGGTTACATCGTTAATTTGAGTATTTAACTCATTTTTACTTCTAGTTGATGATTTAATCTTTTCGTAGGCAGACAAAAGCTTATCGTTTTTATTAACTGATTCAGTATAAATTTTAAAGTTTTTATATTGAGTATAACGACGTCCGCTTCTATCCATAAACTATCCTTTTATTAAAAATTGTGATAAATATGCTTTTGAATAAAGCATTTTATCTTTCCCAAATTCTGCATTTAATTTATCGATGAAAGGTTGAATAGCATTACTTACTTTTAAAGCATCTTTACCTTCAAGTTTCCTAAGAATTTTCTTGGCGACAAAATCATCAAAAGCAACATCTTCTTCTCCGCCGCAAGCCATATAAACAGGGACGTAAGCTTTAAGTTGATTAACCATACGATTACCAAAATTGATTTCGAAAAATTCAATAAGCAAAGAGTTGATTTTATCGATTTGCGTATTTAAATAATCATAATTTTTATAAGAGATTTGCGCACTTTTTGCTAAATTCTCAAAGTTTTGATTTGAAATACGACATCTATTTGCTGGTTTACCTTCAAAGATATCAGCCTTCTTATCAAGATTTAAAATCATCGCTCTATCGTAAACTTTATCTGAAATTGAGAAGGTTGATTCATCGTTATTTGCAGTACCTAAAAAGTAAACATTAGGTTTAATTTGAAGTCGACCTTCTTTTAAAAGTTTAGGATCTTTTGGCCAACTATCATTAGTAATTTCAAGTGTTCTTTGGTCAATATTTGGATACTCTAAAAGAGATAAGAATTCAGCAAAATAATACTCAATTCTAGCAATATTGACTTCATCTAAAACGATGATAAAAATTTGGTCTGTAAAATTTGCTCGATATAATTCTTTAAGCAATGGGGTTTCATTAAATTTCTTTGTGAATTCGTTAAAGTAGCCAACCATATCGCTTCTTTCTTTCCACATTGGTTGAACCGCAATAACAGTTGTTTGGTTACCAATAAAATCTTCAAAAGCTAAAGCGATTGATGTTTTACCAGTTCCAGACATACCTTGTAAAATCATAATTTTACTGGTAGCTAAATTAGCAACAAAAGAACGAATGTCATCAACTGAATAATATAATTTTTTATTGTAAGCGCAGAAGTTTCTAAAGTTATCGCAAAATTCAGAAAGCGAACTAACTTCATCAAAGCTCACATCTTTAATTTTTTCCGCATTTTCATCAAGTATTAAAAGTTCAGCAAATCTTTCGACGTTTTTATTAACTTGAGTTGGATCACCTTCACTTGCTCTTTGGATATCTTTACCAACAGTTAAACTTCTCTTGCTTTTGTTTTCTTTAATTAAAACAGTGTTGGTATTTTTATATTCTCTAAAAATAATTAAAGCAGCAATAATTCCAATAATTAAAAAGATTACTAAACAATAAATAAAGATAAATATAGGTGAAGTAAAACTTAAAAATATCATAATTCGCCCCCTTCTTCTTCCTCCTCAGGAGGTACATAACTTGGATCTAAAGCGTCACAACCAGTACATCTTCCATCTTGTCCATAAGTATGATTATTTGGATTAAAGTTAGAATAAACTTCATAGGTAGCTCCACAATAATTACAAATAACTGAGTTTCTACCATAAGATCTACATGTTGCTTCGTAAATTACGTGATCAATTTTATAAGATTTTTTATCGACAATTTTTCCATTGTCTAAGAAGAATGATGTGTTGTCGTGTACACAATCGTTTTCAACTTTAATTTTGCTGCTATTTACATAAGAAGTGTAATTATTTCGGCTAATCGGAAACTTATCAAAAATATAACCAGATTCAACAGTTCCCGTTCCAAAGAAACCAACTTCAAGATTATTAGATCCTTGATGAACTTCTAAATATCTTGTATTTGTTTGATCAAAAGCACCAGATAAAATATTGCAACCTGAATCTTGAATTATTATTTTTCTAAAGAATTTGTTATTAGCAAAAGCGCCTTGCTCAATTGTCATTTCATGATCAACGATTAACTCACGAATTCTTGATCCGCCAAATGAATGAGCACCAATTCTACTAACATAGCTAAAATCAACTTTAGTAATGTTTAAACAATTTCTGAAGGAATCAGGTTTTAGTTCAATTGGACCATTGAAATAAACTTCATTAATGTAAAGATTTGTAGCAAACGCACCTTCACTTACACTAACTATAGGACTTCCATTAAATTCTTTAGGAACAGATACTACACGATTCTTTCCCTCATATTTTGTAATGGTAAGTTCGCTTTCACTTGAGTCAGTATATTCAAATTTGAAATTCGAGAGATCACTATTTATAGAACTAAACTCATAATATTTATAAATAGAGAATGAACTTAATAAAATGATTGAAACGATAAATAGTGTTCTTGTTCTTTTAATTCCTTCAAGTCTTAAGAAACCACAAGTAACGCCTTTTTTAGTAAGTTTTTTTCTAAATGTGCCATTTTTGAAGTATATTTTTTTAAAATCAGCAGCTAAGAACTTAACTTCAACTCTCTTCAAATTTTGATAAGAACTAAGATAAATCTTTTTACGCTTTTTACTGAAGAAATATTTTTTATCTAAAATTACATTATCTTCTTCATCATATTCTACAACTTGAGCTTCGCCTTTTTTAAACTTCCATTTTTTCTTTGGTCTTAATTGTAAGATATTAGTTACATAATTTTTGTGTTTTTTGCTCTTAAATTTAGTTTTAAGGATTTTTTCAATTTTTAATCTTTTAACTTTATTGAATTTAGCTTTTTTATGTTTGATGCTATTAGATAGATAAAGAATTAAGAATAACGAAACACTTAAAACTACAATAAATATAGCACCAGCGACATAAGTCCATGGCTCATAATATAAAAGATTATATAAATGATCCCAGTCAAAGAAATCGTTTTGAAAGCCAAAATAAGTTAATCTAAAAATAAATAATAAAACGCTAGCAGAGACAGCTAAAATAATTGAACTAACAATTGAACGCCATAAAACATTGTGCTTAATATTTTTATCTTCATAGAAAGCTTCGCCATTGACTTCGACAACATTAAGTTTGATTTCATCGCAGTTATCTGGAAGTTTTATAATATAATTCTCTTGTTTTACGTCGATTTCGTTTAAAAAGTTAACAATTCTTTTAATCTTTTTTTGACTATAACAAATAACATTTATATTAATATATTCAACTTTATCAGTGAGTTCTATCTTCAAAAAACGATATTCATCATTAATATAAACTGTATATTCTTTTATATAATCTTTCCAACGATTTTCAGGAGCATAAACTGCATAACTTTCATCGTTTGTATCGATAATATCATCAATTTGATAATAAGTTGTGTACCTATTTTTGAATAATACTAAAAATATGGAATAAACTCCAAGACATAGTAATAAGTACAACAAGAAAAGAACGATGCCCACTAATTCAGTCTCTCCAATCGTAAACTATTTAAGAGCGTTTATTATTTTACAATATAATCGAAGAAAAAATAATCAGAATCTAAAGCTAAGTAGCCATAGTTTCTTCCAGCTTTTCTTGTATCTAATCCTGAATTTTCAAATTCACTAAGTTTTTTAACTTCGCCATTTGGCTTTTCATCGTTATAAAGAACAACATTAATATCGCTTGTACTTGTTAAACTTGTAGCTTCAAAATCTGAAACAGCAACATAATTTCCACTATTTGTAACATAGTAACTCTTATAATAATAAGAACCATCAGGGAAAGTTAATTCTAAACGTTTGTAGCCAACTTTTGATGTATCAAAACCATTAACTCTGACTGAATTTGTAACTTCTTTTCCTTCTTGATCTGTTACAACTAAATCACTTTCTTCACCAACTTTAAAATATGTACTCATTCCAATTGAGTAAGATTTAGTAATTTTTTCACCTTTAGTGAATAAATTTATTAGTCTTGCATATGAGTTATAGAATCTAACGACATCACTATCATTTAATGAGTTAGGATCTTTTTTACTAGCTTCAATTAAATCATCAACTAGTGCAGCTGCATCAAATTTTTCTTCAGTTGTGTTTGTAACATAACCTGAATTAACTATTTCCTTAATTTGAGTAATTAAATCACTACTATTTTTAAATAAAGCAGTAACATCTACTCCACTGTTGTTACATGCAGTTAATGCTTGGTTGAAAAGTTTTGCAATATAAGTAAAGATTACCGCACTCTTTTCAGTTTCACTCATTAAGAAGTCACTAGCAGTAAGCAAAATATTGTTAATCAAAGTTTGATCAACATTTGTTGCCATTCTACCGACTAACTTAATAAAATAATAGAAAGTTTCTTTATTTTGATTAATTAATTCAATAGCGTCAGTTAATCCACCTAAATAAACGAGTCCATTACCATTTGCAAAAATCTTCATGAATTCAGCAATTGGATCTTTTAAGCTTGATAACTTTGAAACAATCTCATAGAAACTTGCTTTAGAGAAGAAATTCTTATCAAGAAGATTAGAAACAAACTTTGTCATTTCTAAATAATCAGTATCTTTTGATTTATAATCTTCACCTTGGTCAGTTAAGTTTGTGAATGTTCCTAAAATCTTATACATGAGATTTGCTAAATCATCTGCAGTATAAATATCTAAGATACCTTTAAATGGACGATAGATAAATTCAGCAATAATATCAGCAAATTCAAGATAATTTTCTCTTGTTGAAATGTAATCAAATGAAGAGTTGTCTAAAAGTGTATTTAAATATTCCTTAACATCAGCATTTAAACTAACAGTTTGAGCGCCAAGGAAAGTTTGATGATTTTCATAGTTTAAAACTTTTGTAGGATTCTTGTTTGTATTTGCATTAACAATCATTGCATATGTTGCAAAACCAATAATGCCAGAGAATTCTTCAAGAGTTAAACTCTTAATTGCATCATAAAGGAACTTTGTAATAATCTTACAATCTTTTAATGAAAAATTACTTGTTTTTGGATTCATTATAAAATCAACTAAATCTTGATTTAATAAATATCTTAATTTTTCATCAGTTGAACTCTTAGTAAATCCATATCTAACAGCAAATGAATCATAAAAATCTAGCGACTTGAACCAATCTTTTGTTGCGTTTCTGTCCATTTCTGGGACGTATGGTTCAACTCTATCTAAAACTAAATTATAAAATTCATCTTCATTAAGGAAATCTGTTTTATTAGCATGATTAACGCCTGTAAAATCCAAACCTTTATTGATACTATAATCAAAAGGAACAAATTCAACAAAAACAATATTTTCCCCTTCAATAGGATCAAAGGATATTGTTGTTACGGGTCTTTCGACATCATTAATTATGATAGTCCCAACTTCATAATCATCGTCTGGAATAATGTCGAGTTTAACATTTTCACCAACATAGCCAGTCATTTTATCTGCTGTAACAGTACCAGCACCCTCTGTTTCAATTTCGATTGAATATGTTGGTTTTTCTTCTTCAAGAATAAATTCAACTTTTACTGTATTTACTCCTTCTGATGGATAGAAAGAGGTTGTTGTATATGAGTTTTCAAATCCATTGATAAAAACTTTATCAACAACATAGCCTTCTTCTGGTGTGATTTCTAAATTGACGTTTTCACCAACCTCGCCAGAAAGTTTATCGGCTTTAACTGTTCCATTATCTGTAGGAATTATTTCAACTGTATAGTATTCTTTGTCTGGGTCATCTAAAGCAAATTTAACACGAATAACATTATCGCCTGCGACAGGATGGAATTCATATTTATTTCTATCAGGAGTTACATCTTGATTATTGATGCTAATAGATTCAACATGGTAACCTTCATTTGGAGTTACTGTAAAACTAGCAACAGTATTTTCAAAAATATAACCTTGTTTGTATTCAGCACTTACATTTCCACCTTCTTCATTATATTCAATAACAAGGTTATACAATTCAGCTTGAGCGATTTGGCTACAAGATGAAGCCCCAGTTGCAACGATGCCACCAAGAACTAAGCTATAAACTAACAAACTTTTTCTTTTCATAAACAACTCCTTCAGCGCAAAGCATTGAGTTTAAATATTATATAAAATATTTAAACATCTTTCCTGACCTCAATTTAGTCATCTATTAATAAAGACAACTTTAATTTCAAAAATATTTCAAAATATTTAATTTTTGTTAGTTTTTTTAAGAGAAATTATTTTTGAGCTTCTATTCAGCTAAAAAAAGTTTGATTAATATTTTTTGAATTTTTTAACAATTACAATAAATGACATACATATGATTTTTTTCTTGGTTAAAAATTGCTTTTCATACTTTCGGAAAGACAAATAATATGCTAAATCAAACTGTCAAAAATATTAAAACCAATATAAAAAATTTAATAACCTTGCAAAACTAAAATAAAAGTCTTAAATTTGCTAAATTTTAAAGTCATTATAAAGCGATCTATA
>CALVLC010000023.1 GCA_944336335.1 uncultured Bacilli bacterium
GAGATTGTTTGTTTAGCAATAAATGTTTTAAGATTGCTCCATTTAGATATGTATAAAGCCATGGGAAAAACTGAAGATATTGGAAAATTAGATGATGAAGATCCAGATTATGAATGGCTTACTTTAAATACAATTTTAGATACTTTAAGAGATATGAACTTAACAAAATTAAACGTCGAAGAAGAGATCTTTGTTCCTTCATTTACAAGAACAAAGCTTACAGACGCATTAGGAAAAACTTATGGAATCACATTATCGAAATCATTAATAAGAGGAAAAATTCTTAAGAAATTTAAATAATTCGCTACAAAAATTTTTAAGTAAAGCACTGAAAAAAGCGATGGTTATCGCTTTTTTTCATTTTTAGGTGTAAAAGTCAGGTATTTTACCTTAAGCACTTCTATTTAACTAGACAACACTTAAAAAGATTTAATTAGGTGCTTAATAAATTGGATCTATTAAACTGAAAAGACCACCGCAAAGCAGTGGTCAATTTTTTTAGAAATTAATTGTAATTACTTACTTTCTGGAGGTAAGGCTGCAGCTGTTTCAGAAGTTGAAACACTGAAATCAGATACAACTTTTTCTCCTTCAGCACTTGAGAATAATCTACGTTGTTTTCTTCTTGCAACTCTTTCTTGTTCTCTTTCTTGAGTTTTAGTTGCAAAGGATAAAGCAAGTGAATAAATGATAGTGCCGAGAATGAATGTAATTACACCAAACCATTTAAAATCAATTCCACCTAATGCAGTTTTCATTCCATTATTTGGAACTTCAAATGGTGAGTAAGCAATTGAAGCATAATCATTAATTAGACCAAGAATTAAGAAAATAATTGCATTAGCAGTAATTAAAACACCTAATACAAACCAAAAGAGTTGTTTTGTTGTGAAAACTGTTGCTCTTTCTTTCTTGTTTCCTTGCTCAAAATTTTCTTTTTTACGCATTTAAATTACTTTTCTTCTTTCTTTTCTTCAGTTTCTGCTTGTTTCGCAGCAGCTGCTTCTCTTGCTTTTTGGTTGTCAGCAACTAATTCATTTAAAAGTGGAGTATAGTTTTCTTTCCATGCAGCTTCACTATCTCTAACAAAAGCAGCAATTTTGATGTTTGCTTCATTGAAAACATCTGTGAATGTTTTGCCTTTTGGTAAATCTCTTCTACCATTCATCATTTCAACACTATGGAAAACAGCATCTAATGCATCAGTATAGAGTTCATCTTTACATGTAGCACCTTGTCTAACTGTTGCTAAGCATCTAACTAATGTATTTAAATCATTTTGAATGAAGTTTGATGCAGGTGTTGGTTGACCTTTTGATTCTCTCATTGCTTTATTGAATTCAGCAAATTGACGATCGATTTCACCATTTAAAGATAATAAAGCGACTGCTCTATAGAATCTCTCATCAGCCTCAACAAGTTTTATAATCTTTTCTTCTAATTGGTTGTTTTGTCTTGCATAGTTTACGTGAAGTCTAATAACTTGAGTTAATTCTTCGTGTAGTGGAATTGTTAATTCAAAAATTTTGATGTTTTGAGCATGATCAACTCTTAATCCATCACTTGCTTTTTTGATTACAGTTGAAGTATCGCTATAAAGTTCATTTCCGTAATCTTCAAGTTTCTTTCTTAATTGTTCACCTTTTTCACCATTTTGGTCTAAGAATACTTTTAAAGGTGTGTTGAGTTTAATTTCGTTTACTACGCCATTTCTCTTATAATCATAATACTTAACATCATAGCCATTTGGTCTATTTAATGTGTATTCAAGAGTATCTCTTAAGAGTGAATTGTAATAAACTAAAGAAACAATAACTCTACTAATAGTTTCCATATATATCTCCTTTTGTCTTAAATAATTTTACTATTTTTCGCAAATATATCTAGTAAATATTATTACTTATCGTAAATATACCTAGATAAATCGTCAAATTTTTCAATAGTATACTTTGCATACTTCTTTACTGCGTCAGGCGCATGACCCATACAGAATGAATTTTTTGGAAAAGCTTTAAACAAAGAAATATCGTTCCCACTATCTCCAACAACATAAATTTCTTTATCTAGATCGCTTTTTGATTCAAGAAGTGTTTTTAAAGCCTTAGCTTTCGAACAATCTTTAGCCGTGATCTCGATAACGTTTTTACTCCAATTGCATTCGACGTTATCATAAGTATTTCTTAAGATTGAATTAGCCTCTTTGGCTTTATTTTGCATTCTTTTGCCTAATCCAAAATAAATCATAATTTTAAAAATATGACCATTTTTAAGTTCTTCTTCAAAATCTTTTTCCTTTGGTAAAAGATTTTCGGCGTATATCCCTTGAGTTTTATAGTAAAGTCCAAATCCCCATCTAATGAGTTTACTTTTATAAACAAGGTGAATTGATAAACCTTTTTCTGTCATCAAGAAAACGCCATGATTATGAAAAGTTTTAAAAATTTCATCAACAATACTTATCGCCTCTTCATTTTTAATAGTGTTTTGATAAATCATTTTTTCACCATCAAAAATACAAGCTCCGTTATAAGAGATTGTTGCACATGGTCTTCCGATTTTCTTCACCGTTTTTTGACAGTATGTATGACTTCTTCCACTAATTAAAATAGTCTTTCCGCCATTATCAATAAAATTCTGCAAGAAAAAAAGATTAGGTTTAGAAATCATTTCCTTTGTATCTTTTGGATAAAATAAAGTGCCGTCTAAATCTGTTGCAATAATCTTTCCCATTTCTAATTAAATATTTTACTATATTTCGTGCAAAATTCAATATAGTGTCACTATGACATCATTAAGCACCATTATGGTCAAAAAGCCTACAAAACTAAACTATTTTTTCTTTAATAAGCAATTTAAGCAAGCATATTAATTGTTGTTAAACAAAAAGAAAAGAGCCGTCTTTGTAGACAAGCTCTTTTTACATTATCAAAATATTTGATTTATAAATTTATCTTATTATCAGCTTGAAGTAAACCGTATCCGCCATCTTCTCTCTTATAAACAACGCTGATTTTTTCATCGTCAGTATCTAAGTAGAGATAGAAATCATGACCGATTGCTTCCATTTCAAGAACTGCTTCTTCAACTGAAATTGGCTTTAAGCTTAGAACTTTAGTTCTGACAACTTTTGATTCTTCTTCTTGAACGACTTCGTCTTGAATTTCTTCAAAAGCGATAGCTTTGCCGATACCATCATGATCATAACGTCTTCTTAATTTAGTTTTGAGCTTTCTCATTTGGCCTTGAAGTTTATCAATGGCTAAATCAAAGGCAGCATATAAATCGTTAGTTTTTACCTCTGCTCTGAAGGTGGTATCTTTAGTGAAGATGGTAATTTCAACTTTTGCTTCGCCTTTTTTGTAGCTTCTAACAACTGCTCTGCAACTTACTTCATCATCATCTTTGAAGTATTTGTCCATTTTTGATAATTTTTTGGTTATTGCAGCAGAAATACCTTCTGTGACTTCGATATTTTTGCCTATAATTTGATACTTCATATAAATTATCTCCTTCTATGTATCTTTCTAATTTAATTATAATATGAAATTATTTTTTTAGTATAGAAGATTCTTAAAAATTTTTAATAAATGCGATAAATATCGTTATTTTTAATATAAATTCTTGTCTTTAATATTGACATAGTCTTCATAAAGTTTTAAGCATTCGTCTCTATCAAGTTCATTTAAAATCATTTCTTTATGATTAAATTGTTCATAAAATCTTTTATCATCAAATCCAATTATTTCGGTGTCTTTGATGTTTGATCCATAATAAACTTTATCGATTCTAGCCCATAAAATCGCACCTAGACACATCGGACAAGGTTCACCTGTTGTATAAAGTTCACAACCTGATAAATCAAATGTTTTGAGTATTTTAGAAGCTTTTCTTATTGCTTCAATTTCACCATGACAAGTTGCATCGTGTTTTTTTAAAACTTGATTATGAGCTCTTGCTATAATTTTGCCATCTTTTACAATTACGGTCCCAAAAGGGCCACCTTCATTATTTTTAATCCCTTTAGCAGCTTCTTGAATAGCTACTTTCATAAATTTATTCATATTTAACCTCGTGCAAATATTCTAAACTAAAATTTTTAAAAAGGCGATGAAAATACATCGCCTTTTTAAAAATAGTTGAGTTTTGCATGGTTATTGTTTTAAAAGTGATTTTATTTCTCCAACTTTATCCAATTTTTCCCATGGTAAATCAAGGTCTGGACGACCAAAATGACCATAGTTTGAAACATCTCTATATTTGAAACTTGGTTCCTTCAAAGAGAAGTTTTTAATGATCGCGCCTGGTCTACAGTCGAATACTTTTCTAATAATTCCTAAGATGACACTATCATCATAATGAGATGTTTTGAATGTTGAAACAGAAATAGACAAAGGTTCAGCTTTTCCAATTGCATAAGACAATTGAACCTCAAGCCTATCAGCAACTCCTGCAGCAACTAAATTTTTAGCAATATATCTAGCAAGATAAGCAGCGCTTCTATCAACTTTAGATGGATCTTTTCCACTAAATGCTCCACCACCATGTCTTGCGCTTCCACCATATGAATCAACAATAATTTTTCTGCCAGTTAAACCTGTATCTCCAGCTGGACCTCCTAAAACAAATCGACCAGTTGGATTGATTAATACTTCAAAATCAGTATTTAAATCAAACGACAAAGCAACTTTTTTCATTATTTCTTCTTTAATGAAGTCCTTAAATTCAACTTCATTATAATCTGGATCATGTTGGCAACTCATTAAAATTGTTTTAATTTTTGGCTTTGAATCGGTGTAATCAATAGTGACTTCTGATTTCATATCAGGACGAGACCGTTTAAATTTGCCTTCTTTTCTTAGTTGAGTAGCAATTCGAACAAGTTTATGAGCAATACAAATTGGAAGAGGCATGTAACCTTCACTTTCATTTGAAGCATAACCAAACATAATTCCTTGATCGCCAGCTCCATATAAAAGTGGGTCATCATTATAAACTCCTTGTCTAATATCTGATGATTGAGTTTTGATTTTGTTAATTATTTCAACGTTTTTATAATTAAAACCTAATTCATCATTATCGTAGCCGATATCTTTAATGACTTCTCTTGCCACTTTTTCATAATCAACTTTAGCTTTAGTTGTAATTTCTCCCCCAATCAATAAAAAGTTAGTTGATGCAAAACATTCACAAGCAACAAAGCTATCTTTATCTTCTTTTAAAACAGCATCTAAAATTGCATCAGAAATTTGATCACAAACCTTATCAGGATGACCTTCCGAAACGGATTCACTAGTAAATAAAATTCTTTCTTCCATAAAATAAAACCTCTAAATATAAGAAAACTCCCACAATTTGTGGGAGTTTTAATTCATTTTCCCGCTTATCGTTCAAGGCTGTGGTCACCTTGCTATTAGGAAGCACTTACTCATTTTATGAGAGTTGCTATCATACTTTTACACCTAATATATTTGTATGATTCTGGATAAGTGTTATTACTATATACTAATTAATTTTGTAGTGCAAATTATATGTAATTAAAAATGAAATTTAATGAAGTACTCTTCGCTAATATTTTCTTCAAATTTAACAATGAGTCCATCAAAAATATTTGAAGTTTCACCATAACTTAATGGCATTAAAGAAGAATCTTTTTTAGTAAGTTTATAGCTTACTTCTTCACCATTTATAGTTACCTTTTTGATCTCAGGAATATTAGGCAATAAATTAAATCTTAAAGTAATATTTCTTTCATTAATTTCATTATTAAAGTTACCGATAGCTTTTGAAATATGTACTGTTAAAGTGTTATCACTATGATCAAGATATGAATCAAGATATGTTTTGCGATATTCGCCTAACTTATAAGCAGTCGTAACTTTATCATCTTCGTATAAACTTTGATGATCTTCGTTTTTAAACGAAGGATAGTAATCTAAAGTAAGTTTTGAATAATCAAGTTTCATTGCTCTATTTTTCTCTTTAACAAGAGGAATAATTGAGCCACCTCTAATAAATAAAGGCATTTCTCTTAAAACTGAATCATCTTTTTTAACTGTTGATTCTTTTTCATAAACTTTTCCAGTAAATAAATCAATCCATTCATCTTCTGGAAGGTAAGCTTTTTTCATAGCAGCTGAAACTGGAACTTCGCCTAAATAAATTTGAGCAGCTCCTGTATATTGATAATAATCAATTCTTACATCATGAACTATATCTTTACTGATAATACCTAAATCAGCTGGTGTAACTGCATGAGATGAAGAATCTTCATGGATTAATTTTCCATCAATATAAACTGTTGAACCATCATCGCTTGCTACAAATAAGTTAGTATCTTTATTAAATTTAAGCTTAAATTCGTAGCGAACTGTATAATTATATGGTCCAACTTCTTTGCAAGGAGCTTCACCAATATAAGAAAGATTTAAATCATCAAAAGTTTTAGTTGCAACAGGTTTTCCTTCGAATTTTAAGTTATTGAAATAACTTGCTTTAACTTTTCCAACAAAATTTGTTTTTTTCACGATTTTCATTTCAGGTTTAGAGAATGGTGAAATCAAGATATCGTTCGCTAATAAATATTCACTAGTGTTGTTCGTTGCTTTTTTATCAGCATAATTAAAAGCTAAATCTTTAAAAAGTGGTTCACCAGTTTGATAATTATCAAACGCTTTTGTGTAAATAAGAGGTAATAAACGATATCTTAAATTTATATAATCACGAGAAATGTTTAAAGTTTCATCATCATAATTCCATGGTTCACGGAAACGAATTACACAGTTTGTTGCGTGAACTCTAAAAATTGGTGAAAAAGCACCATATTGCATCCAACGAATATATTCACTCTTTGTTGGATTGCCAACATGGCCACCTATATCACTATTTATATAAGTAATTTCGTTTGCGCAACCTTTAATAAGCGATTTAACTTCTTGATTTAAAGCATTTAAACTTGATTGAATGTCGCCTGTCCATTGAATTGAATAGCGATGACTTGCACTATCTAAAATTCCTTCATATGTTCCATTTAAAATGTTATTTACATTTGACATTATGATTGGACGTTTATAAATAGTTTCACTCTTTGCTACTTTTTGGAAATAATGTTTAGTAATGTCCGTGAAAAGATAATCGCCCATTGTTTCAGGTCTTATAAATTCATCGATAGAATTTAAATGTGTTGACCAGTTTCTATCATACCACCAGTAATCTAAGCCAAGTTTTAAAATTCCTTGAAGTTTTTCTTCTCTAAATAAAACTTCTTCTTTATCAAAAACTGTTTTTGCATTTTTATATGGTTCTGGGTGGTCATTGAACATAATTTCAACATTATTTTTGTGTGCAAATTTGAAAAATCTTTTCATATCAGGGAAAAGATCGGTTGCAATATCATATCCAATACCAATATCGTTAGCCTTACGCCAATCAGTATCTATAACCATGTTATCAAGAGGAATATCATGTTCAGCATGATCTAAAATCATCTTTTTAGCTGTTTCTTCAGTATATTTATAATATCTACTGTTCCAGAAACCTAAAGTTTTGAAACGAACCAATTCACTTCTTCCAGTAAGTTTTACATATAGTTCTCTTAATTTATCAGCTTGACCTTTAGCGAGTAATAAATAAAAATCAGTTACATCTTTTTCAACCTTAACACTTTCATTGTTTTTAAAAGATTCCTTTGAGTAACCATGTTTTGGTAAAGTAACTCTTGGGTTATCAAATAAAGGAAAAACTGCTGGTGTCTTACTTGGATGAGGAAGTTCTCCACTATTCATTAACTTTTTGTATTCATAAAGAATACTTCCATATTTGTCATAAATTTTGAAATCTTTTAATTCCTCACCTTTAAAGAAAACAGCAAAATACTCATTCATGAATAAAGTGAAGTAATCACCATTGTCTTGAACGTAAAATTCAGATTTTTCCAAGTTTTCTTTTTCACTACAAAATAATGTGTTTTCACAAGAAAAGCCTGCAGAAGTCGCTTTTTCAATATGAATTATTTCTTCATCTAATAATTCAAACTTTAAGTTATCGAAGATAAATTCTCTCATTTTAAAATTCCTTTCATAGAATGATTTGAATTAATTTCGATTATATTTTTATAGAATAATTATGCGCTGTCAACAATAATTAACTTTAATTTTAAAATGGTAAAAACTAAAACCTTTTAGTTTCAATGAAAACGGTAACTACTTCTTTCGAGTATTTAACTTGGTCCTCTTTGACTATATTGAAACCGTACTTTTTATAGTAACTATAATTGCATTCGTTATCCGATGTTAAGAAAATATTTTTGTGTTTTTCACGTTCTATTTCATCTAACCATTTAGTTAATAGTAATCGTCCAAGCCCTCTGCCTCTTTCTTTTTTATCAACAACAAATAAGGAAATTTCACCATCGAATTTTTCATTTAAATCATTCAGTAATTTTTCACAAGTTTCTCTATAGACTTCTGTATTTTCTAAATATTTATATGATGAAAATTTTTCTGAAAGCTTTTCATATAGTTGATTAGGGAAGTATTTATGATGCATTTTCTCATCCTGAAAACTAGAAAAAAGAATAAATCCTTTAAGTAAATTACTAATATAAGCGCCCAAGCAAATGCTTGCTTCTTTATAAGCATTTAAAAAGAAAAGAGTTGCATAATCTTCAATATCTTTCTCTTCTACAAAACGATTAAATTTAACAGATTGCTTTGTTAAATCTATTAATTCTTCTTGATCTTTAGCAAAATCTATAGTTTTAAGTGTAACTTCATTATTCATATTGTTCGTATTCATGAAAATAATTGGATAAGGATTACCTTGTTCGTCAAGTTCACTTCTTTTAACGTCAATAAAGCCTTTTCTTAAGTAAAAATTATGCGCATTAGGATTTTGTTCATTAACAACAACTTCGTTAACATTATATTTATCAAAAACAAAATTAATTAAGCAAGTTCCTACGCCTTTTCCAATTAAATTACTATCAACAAATAGCATTTCAATTTTTCTATCGTTAATACCAATAAAACCAAGAGGTTTATTATCTTGAAAAGCTACTATAAGATGTTGTACTTCTTTTAACGCTAAAGGAATATACTGTTTAATTTCTTGAATTAGTTTGTCATTAAGAAAGTTTGTTAGTCGCTCGAACAGACCTTTCCCAAATCCTAATGAGTTCATTAATTAAATCATTGGATCTTGTTGATAATTCTTTAATTTCCATAATTTGTCACGAATTTATTTTATAGTTATATTTTGTGATAATCTATGCAAAAAGTAACTTATTTCTTAGATTTTATGGCACTTATGCTTTATTCAATATTGATTTCAAGCCAATTTTCTAAATTTCTAAAAACAATTTTTTCAATTTACTTAGGGAATCGCTACATATTTAATTATATATTTCTAATTTTCGGAATTGTGCATAAAGTTTAAAAATATCTTCGGAATTGGGCATAAAGTTTAGAAAAGTCTTCGGAATTGGGCATAATATTTCAAAATATATTCGGAATTGTGCATAAAGTTTTAAAATATATTCGGAATTGTGCATAATATTTCAAAATATATTCGGAATTGTTAAAAACAAAATTGTGTATGAACTTGAAATATGAGAGAATAGAATTATGGAAGAAAATGAATTAATATTTCAAAGAAAAGCTTATGAAAAAATGCTAATTCGGAAGAGGGATTTTGCGCCTAACTACGTTTTATTTTTAAAAGGAGCAAGAAGAGTCGGAAAAACAACCCTCGCTGAGGAATTTGGAAAAAAGGAGTATAAATCATATATCCTTGTTAAATTTAATGAGGCCGATCAAGAAGTTAAAGATCTTTTTGTAAATGGTCTAATGGATCTCGATTCCTTTTATGAAAATTTATCTTTTAAATACAATAAAAAGCTATATTTAAACGAATCGCTAATTATTCTTGATGAAATCCAATTGTTTCCACTAGCAAGGCAAGCTTTAAAAGCTTTGCTCGAAGACGGAAGATATCATTTTATAGAAACAGGATCAACTGCTGGTATTATTAAAAAATCTAAAGAGAGTCAAATTCTAGCTCCTTCTGAAGAATATGTTTTAGATATAAATCCATTAGATTTCGATGAATTTTTACTTGCAAATGGGAAAGAAAATTTAGTTCAATTCATTAACAAATACATAGATACATTAACGCCAATACCTAATATAATCTTTAAAGAAATATTCAATTTATTCAGAATTTATATGGTACTTGGCGGAATGCCAAAAGTTGTAATGACATATTTACAAACTAGTTCTTTTTCAAAAGCTGACTTTGTAAAAAGAACTATTTTGGAAACCTATAGAGGAGATATGAAAAATCAAGAAGCCGTCTCCCCAACTCAACTTTTTAACATTTTTGATTCTATTCCAAGCGAACTTTCTAAACATGATAAAGAGTTTGTATTATCACACGCAGATAAAAATGCTAGATTTGCAAGATATAGCGAATCAATTGGGTGGCTAGAAGATTCAAAAGTGGCCAATGTTTCAAGATGCGTAACTGAACCTTCAACTGCATTATCTTTATCGTTAGAGGACAATCGTTTTAAAATGTACCTCGTTGACACTGGTCTTTTAGTAACTTTAGCCTTTGACGACGGAAATTTACTTAGTGATGATTTTTACGAATCGTTAATAAAAGATAGGCTTCACATAAACGAAGGCATGATAATTGAAAATGTAATAGCCCAAGGCATTACATCACTAAATAAAAAATTAAGATATAACGTAAAATCTGACCCTGATAAAAAAATCATTACCAGAGAAATTGACTTTCTAATCAAATACAAACTTAAAATCACACCTATAGAAGTAAAATCATCAGAAAATACTTTTAAAACAAAATCACTTGATGATTTTATTAAGACATACTCATCTATTTGTAATAATGGGATTGTTTTTTATCCAGGAAACGTTAAAAAAATTAATGGAATTTACTATCTTCCATACTTTTATTCCTATTACTTGGATAAAATAAATTTTAGGTAAAAGGATACTTTTCAAACACCTTTAATTTCTTACATCAAAAAGATTTATGTTTATTTATCAGAGGAAAAACTAAATGGACATCAATAAATTTCATGCAATCTAACCTTTGATTATTTCTCCAGTTATCGAATTAATTTGTTAAAAGTATAAACTAGACGAAATTACGGCGATAACAAGATTTTATACATCCAGAGTTTACGCCTTACTTGAAAATGAAGAAACTAAAGTGTGGCATTTCAGTCCTTTAACTTTATTTAATATGTTTGATGAAGAAACTCAAACTGGATATTTTGTAATACCAGAGGAAACTTAAAATGAGTAAAGAAGGTATATTTTTAATTTATTGCATTAAAATATATAAAAACGCTAAAAAATTAAATGGTAAAGAAGTTACTGAACTATTTGAAAAATACGATGTTTTTAATTACATCACAACTTTTTTTGAAGCATTACATACTACTGGTGATCAATACATCATCGAAGACATAGATGGTTACATCGAGAGCAAAATAACTAAAAATGTAATTTTTTAATGTCATAAATCAACTCAATTTCAGCATAATTTATGCAAGTAATTTCTTATCTATTTTTAAAATTCCATGCAAATCTCAACTATTTTCATTATTTTTCTTAAAATATTGACCTAGTCTATTCTTAAATTTAAATACAAATTAAACAAATAACTACCTTAAATCTTCTGCTTATTTCTTACTTAGAACAATCACTACATTTAGTTTTTCTACATAACCAAGCGTAACAATCTGATTATCTAAGTCATTGCTATCATATAACCAACTTGTCATTAATTCATATTTTTGATCTTTATAATTAAAAGTAACTAAATATCTGGATTGAGAATACTTGTGTTCAATTGGAAGATTTAATTCGTATTCAAAGACATACATAGCACTTGTTTCTTTAAAAAGTTTATCTAACTTCTTTATTAAGTTAATAAAATAAATTAGAAAAGGTAAAGAAGTAAGGAAAAAGATAATAATTATTGAGCTTAAAACTATACTTGCAGCATTAGCATCAACTTCAAGTAAATTTAAATAAGAAATTACAGCAATAACATCAAAAATCAGATTAAAAATAAGCCAAACAAAGAAAATCAGTTTAATTAATTTCATTTTTTCTTTATATTCTATTGTTTTTTTAAAATCACTTCTTGACATGGCATTTATATTATTTCAAAAATAAAACGATATCAATAAATTCGTTAAAATTATCTTTAGGGAAAATTAAATTTATTGAATACGCATTCATTGAATGCGTATTCAATGAAATGAGTAAGTAGATAAAACCAAATATTGGAAGACAAAACGAACTTGCTATTTTAAATAGAAGATTTAACTCCGATAATTTCGAATTTGGATATATTTATGGGAAAAGAAGAATCGGCAAAACAACTTTAATGGGCACGTTTTCAGAAAGCAAAAATCTTTAATGTTTTATGCTACTGATAGTGCCGATTCATTAATCAGAGACTCTTTTTCAGACACTTTAAGCGAAAAAACTAAACATGAATGCGGCCGTTTTTCTACTTGGTATGACTTTTTTAAAGCTGTAGACGAATATTTTGGAAATAATAAAGGCATAATGGTAATTGATGAATATCCAAATATTATTTTGACAAAAGATGGCAAAAAGAAAAAAACAGATTTTCAATCTTCGCTTCCAAAAGCTATTGACCTACTTTTTAAAAATAGAAAATTTGTCTTAATTCTTGCAGGAAGCAATGTTTCGTTCATGAAAAACGAAATTCAAAACTATAATACACCACTTTATCAACGTAATACTTTTCACTTTTAGTTAAAAATTTGAGTTCAACGAAGCACTTTCTTGCCTAGATAATGTCCAAGATAATTTTACAAAAGCAAAAATATTAACTTTAACAAATACTTTTCCCTACTATCTTTCATTGATAGATAGTAATTTAAGTTTTGATGAAAACCTTATAAAGCTATTTTATGCTAAAGATTCTATTTTTATAACTAATCCTATTCAAACCATAACTTCAAGCAAAAAAGATGGCGGCACTTATTCTTCAATTTTATCAGTGATAGCTAAAAGAAAAGATACACTTAAAGAAATTTGTGAAACTCTTAAAGAAGATTCAAACTCAATATATAACTTTATAAAAGAATTAATTAAAGATGATGTTTTAATAAAAAGATCAACTTTCCAATCAAAAAGAAATGTTCACTATGAAATATTGGATCCAATACTCGCTTTTTATTATAGATTTATAAGAGAAAATACTAATAATATTCAAACTGGTTTTGGACTTCAAATAAAAGAAAGACAAAATACATGCAATTAAAGAATTTATAGAACATTATTTTGAAAAACTTTGTATCACATATTTAGAATATCTTTCTAAAAACAATAAGTTAAATGGCTTATTTTTAAATTTTGAAAATTACAAAGTTGAAAATTCAATCTTAAATAAAAGTATTGAACTAGATATTGTCTCACAAGATGAGGATCATCTTCTTGTTGGTGAAGTTAAATTTTCTAAAAGCAAACAATCATACCGAGACTATAAAAATATGATAGAAGATACTTCAGTGCCTCCATTTAGCGTATTTAAACTTAATGATTATTATCTTTTTGGTGAAAGCGGATTTAACGATGACCTTTTATCAGTTAAAGATAGTAATCTTCACTTAATCGATTTAGAAAAAATGTTTAACGAATTTTAGAGTTGAATTCTACCAATTAGCGAAGTTTTACGAAATTTCTGATTTATAATTCGAAAACCTTACCTTTTTGCATGTTTTTAAGTCCTAAAAACTCCATTTAAAACGTTCGTGAGTTCGAACCTTAAAGCGTCTGCTAAAAAGAGCAAGAAAAAAAATCCGATTTCTCGGACTTCTATAATTACGACAATGTGAAATTCACATTTACGATAAATTTTACTTGGTGCGCGAAATGAGAATCGAACTCACACAGGAATACCTATACGCCCCTCAAACGTACGCGTCTACCAGTTCCGCCATTCGCGCGTGTTTTTTATAATATCAAAAGAGACTATAAAAGTAAACACTTATTAGAAATTTTCTAAATTAGTGATAAATTACGCTTTTCAATAATTCAAGTTAGTAAAAAAATGATAAAATAAATTGCGCACGAGGAGGATATATTTATTATGGATAAGATTTTAGTCGAAACCAGCGCAAGACACGTTCACGTTACAAGAGAAGCTTTAGATTATTTATTTGGACCTGAATTCCAATTAACAGCAAAGAAAATGCTTTCTCAACCAGGACAATATGCTTCTACTACTAAACTTGAAATTATTGGGCCAAAAGGTTCAATGATGGCTTCAATTTTAGGGCCAGAAAGAAGTGCTAACCAAGTTGAAGTTAGCGCTACAGAAGCTAGAACTTTAGGAGTCAAAGCTCCAGTTAGAGAAAGCGGAGATATTAAAGGAAGCGCTCCAATTACAATTAGAAATCCAGAAAACGGAAAAGAAATCAAATTAGAAGAAGGTTGCATTATTGCAAAAAGACACATCCACATGACACCAGAAGATGCTGCTAACTTTAAAGTAAATAACGGCGATATCGTTTGGGTTAAAGTTATGTCAAATGGAAGAAGCATTGTCTTTGGAGATACAGTTATTAGAGTTTCACCAAAATATGCCCTTGCAATGCACATTGATACAGATGAATGCAATGCTGGAAACTGCTTTGGCGAAGTCTATGGAGAAATTGTTAAACTTTAATGCTTAAATCTTATAGACATCTTAACTCAGGTACTTGTTCAAAAAGCGTCACTATTACTTACGACGAAGAAACACATATAATTGACAAAGTTCAATTTGAATATGGTTGTCCAGGTAATACAATTGGTGTTGCAAAACTTTGTGAAGGAAGAAAACTTGAAGAGATTCACGACATATTAAAAAATGTTAAATGTGGATATAAACCAACAAGTTGTCCTGATCAACTTGCTCTTGCAATTGAAGATATTTTGAAATAAATATTGAATAAAAATTCTACAAAAAAATAAAAAAGAGCTGCGATTTGCAGCCTTTTTTATTTATTTCTCACTAAATTCTTTTTCAAATTTATTAAGAATTTTTATTTGAGGTTTGATAACTTTAATGACGTTTCCATCAATAAATGGATTTCTTAAACTATCCTTTTCAACAAGAGTTAAGAAAGGATATTTGCCTCCCATCTTTAATAACTTAACATATTTCTTCCAAGCACGTTCTCTATTTTTATCCATTTCACACTTAAATTGAAGAGCTAAAACTTGAGCTAATGTGTAGTCAATATAATAGAATGGATTAGCAAAAATGTGACTTTGTCTTACCCACATTCCACCATTTTTAAGGAAGTCGAATCCTTCAAAATTCATCCATGGACGATAGACTTTCTCAAGTTCTGCCCATTTAGCACATCTTTCTTTATGTTCAATTTCAGGATGTTCATAAACAAAATGTTGGAATTCATCAACTTCTGCGCCGTATGGTAAGAAAGAAATAGCACCATCAAGATGAGCAAAACAATATTTATCAGCAGCATCTTTAAAGAAAAGATGCATCCAAGGATAGGCAAAGAATTCCATAGACATTGAGTCAATTTCACAAGCTTCTAATGTTGGCATTTGATAGCTAGGAACTTTTATATTACGGCATAAATATCCTTGGAAAGCGTGACCAACTTCATGAGTTAAAGTGTCAACATCACTACTTGTACCATTAGAGTTAGCAAAAATGAATGGAGATTTATAACGTGGAATAAATGTCATATACCCGCCACCGGCTTTACCAGCCTTAGCGTCTAAATCCATTAAGTGATTATCGACCATAAACTTGAAGAAACTTCCACTTTCAGGGCTCATTTCATCGTACATTTTTTGAGCACATTCAACTAAATAAGCTGTATCTCCGGCTGGTTTTGCATTTCCATCTTCAAAGAACAAATTGTAATCTAAGAATAATGGATCTTTATAGCCAAGTCTTTTTGCTTGATTCTTTCTTAATTTATGGACAACTGGAACAACATCACGTTTAATTTGCTCGCGATATCCAGCGACCATTTTTGCATTATAATCAACTCTACCAAGTCTTAAATAACCAAATTCAGTATAATTTTCATAGCCAAGTTCTTTTGCCATTTTGTCTCTTAATTTGACAAGTTTATCATAAATTGCGCCAATTTCGTCGTCGTGATCACTTAAAAAACCATAATAAAGTTTAGCTGATTCAACTCTAACGTCATGGTCTTTATCACTCATATATTTTCCAATTTGAGAAAGATTTAATGTTTCCCCTTTATATTCAATTTTTGCACTAGCAAGTAAAGCTTGATAATCACTTACGAGTTTATTTTCTTCTTGAAGATAAGGAATAATCTTTTCATCAAAACATTTAAAACCATTTTCAATTTGAACAAATAGCAATTTGCCAAATTTCTTTTCAAGATCTTCTCTATATTTTGACTTGACCATTGCTTCTTCAAATTTCTTGAAATAATTGCTAACAATAGGTGAAATTTCATCAACTAAATCATTTAACTTCTTAATTTTTGGATCTTGAGTATTCAAAGTAAAGTTAACACTAATAATTGTAAAATCAGTATTTACTTCATTTTGAATTTTAAAGTATTTATTAACTGCTTTAATGGCGTCTTCTTTACTTTGTGCGTTTTCTAAAAAGTCAGTTAATACTCTAATCTTAGCCTCAATGCGGTTTACATTTGGCTTTCTAAGTGGCATTTCTTCAAATAACATTCTTTTTCTCCTTTAATCATTTAATAGTATCTATAGTTTTCATAAATAATATTTTTTTAACCCATTTTGTTGTCTTAAAGTTATACCAATAATTATAAGCAACAACCGAGGTGTTATATAACTGAACCGCTTGAAAATATTTATCGTTAAGCTCAGCAATTGCTAAAAATATTTCTTCAACTTGTTTCTTACTTTCTTCTTCTAAATCAAAGTTAATATATATTTTTTGGGCATTTTGTAATATTTTCTCAGAATAAACATGAAATTCTTCAAATTCTTGAGCATCTAATTTTTGATATTTTTTTAAATCTTCATTGTTACCCATAATTTTTAAGGGATCATTATCAGTCAAATATTTTTCCATGATTTCTGCAAGTTTTGATAAAAGATTTAACTTTTGATAAAGAGTAACATTGATAAAATCTTTTCTACGATTGATGTCTCTTTTGAAATTGAGCATAAAAGAAAAACAAGTTATTAAAATAACTAAATAAATTAATAAAAGTAATGCTAAGACAATAATGACAATAACAATGATTCCATCTTTATCTAAAGATAATAAAGATAGATAAGAATTCTTAAACATATCGATAAAATACCACCTTTTTTGACTAAAATCTACACATTTGTTAGAATAAATCGAGGTAATAAAATAGTATGGCAAAACCAATTATAGCTTTAATGTATGACTTTGATCGTACTCTTGCACTTGAAGATATGCAAAATTTTTCATTTATTCCAAAGCTTGGATATACTCCTGAAGAATTTTGGAAACTTACAGAAAATTTCTGTAAAAAATATGATATGGACAAAATTCTTGGCTATCTTTATACAATGATTCTTTGTGCTAAAGAAAAAGGAATAAAACTTGACCGCGAATATTTAGTTGAATGTGGTAAAAATATTAAATTTTTTGAAGGTGTTACCACTTGGTTTAACCGCATTAATGAATATGCTTCCTCAAAAGGTTTACAATGTGAACATTATTTGATTACCAGTGGAAACAAAGAAATTGTCGAAGGCTGCCCTATTTTTAAAGAATTTAAACAAGTTTTTGGTTCTGAATACCTATATAACGATGAAGGTAGCCCTTTTTGGCCACGAACAACCGTTAATTACACCTTAAAAACACAATATATTTTTAGAATTTCAAAAGGCGTTATCAACACTAACGATGATAAAGAAATTAACGAAAAGACTCCTCATAGAAGAATTATCTATCAAAATATGATTTATATTGGCGATGGATTAACTGATGTCCCTTGTATGATTCTTGTCAAAGAAAATGGTGGAAATTCCATTGCTGTTTATCCAAAAGGTGCTCAAGAAAAAGTTGCTCACTTATTTGAAGACGGTCGTGTAAATTATATTTGTAAGGCTGACTATTCATCTAATTCTGAACTTGAAAAAGTTGTGAAACTAATCATTGATAGTATCTCAATTAGAGAAACCTTAGAGTTAAAAAGAGAAAAAACTGAAAAACAATTATAGTTATGAATTACGTCTTCTTACTTCTTGCTGGGAAGTCTCTTCGCTTTGGCGGCGACACACCAAAACAATTTTTACTTGTTAATAATCAATATATTTTTGAATATCCTTTAAAAACTTTTGATTCATTAAAAGAAATAGCAAAAATATTTCTAGTATGTGATGAAGAGCATTATTCTTTTTTAAATAACTACTTAAAAACACAAAAATTTAACCATGAAGTTTCTCTTGTTTTGGGTGGTAAAACTCGACAAGAAAGTGTATATAACGGATTAAAAACCTTGCAATACTCCACTATTTCGGGCGATAACGTCTTGTTTCATGATGCTTGTAGACCTCTAGTTAGAAGACATGAAATTTTAGATATTATTAAAGCACTAAACACTTATGAAGGAGTAAGTTTAGCTGTACCACTATTTGATTCTTTGTGCAAAGAAAACAACATGCTTATTGATAAATCAATAAAACGTGAAAATTTAATGAAACTACAAACACCACAAGCCTTTAAATTTGATATAATCTATAAGGCTCATAAAAAGGCTATCGAAATGAAGGAAAATTCTTATACAGATGACACTTCTCTTCTCTTAGCAAACGGAGCAAGAATTAAATTAGTTGAAGGTAGTATTTTCAATTTTAAAATCACTACAAAAGACGATTTGATATTATTTAACAAATTGGTGGAGGGCTACGATTTTGATTGATAACCCATATGTAGAAGGTGACATTATCAAAGGAATTATAACTAGCATCAAAAAATATGGTGCTTTTTTGTCTTTTGAAAATGGTTATATTGGACTTTTACATATAAGTGAAATTTCCACAAATTTTGTTAATAACATTCATAGTTTTTTTAGTGTTGGTGATGAGGTTACAGTCGCTGTAAAACGAATCGATCGTGGAACTAAATTTTTAAACGTTTCGATCAAAGATTTACCAAGCGAACTTAATCCTTATCAAGAAATTCTACCATCAAAGAAAATTACTAGTTATCTTAAAGAAATTGATTTTTCTAAACTTGAAAAATCACTTCCTAAAATGGTTGCCGAAGAATTAGAAAGGGAAAGCAAAAATGAGTATTAAAGTTGGATTTGATTATTGTAAAAAAGAAGATCTTTATGTTCCTTCAATTTGGAAAGAACGTATTAAAGAAATTAATAAAATTATTGTAGATAAAACTGGTGCTGGCGGAGATTTCCTTGGCTGGCTCGATTATCCAGAAAGATTACCAAAAGAAGAAATTAATCGTATTATCAAAAAAGCTAATTTCTTTAGAGATAATTATGAAGTTCTTGTTGTTTGTGGAATTGGTGGTTCTTATCTTGGACCAAGAGCTGTTATTGAAGCAATCAATGGCTTATATTCAACAGACAAAATGAAAATTGTTTATTTAGGAAACACACTTGATCCAAATTACACAAATGAAGTTTTAAATTTTATTAAAGACAAAGATTTTTGTGTTTGTGTTATTTCTAAATCAGGTACTACTACTGAAACGAGTATCAGTTTCCGTATTTTAAAAGAATTAGCAGAAAAAAGATACGGTAAAGAAAAAGCAAAAGATGCAATCGTTGCTGTTACAGATAAAGAAAAAGGCGCTTTAAGACAATTAAGTGACACTGAAGGTTATGAAACATTTGAATTACCTGGTGACATTGGTGGTAGATTCTCAGTTATGACTCCAGTTGGTTTATTCCCAATTGCTTGTGCTGGTATCGATATCAATGAATTCATCAAAGGATTCAAAGATGGTATGAAAAACTATTCAAGTGAAAACTTAGAAGAAAACGAAGCTTATAGATACGCACTTGAAAGACATGCATTATATTTAAGAGGTTGTAAAGTTGAAATGGTTACAGCTTATGAACCAAGACTTGAATGTTTTAATGGCTGGATTAAACAACTTTACGATGAGTCAGAAGGAAAAGAAGGCAAATCACTTCTTGTTACAAGTTGTATCTTCACTACAGACTTGCACTCACTCGGACAATTCATTCAAGAAGGAAGCAAAATTCTTTTTGAAACAGTTACAAGCTTTGAAGAACCAAATAGTGACGTTGTAATTCCATATGATAAAGACAATCTCGATAATTTAAACTATATCGCTGATAAGAAATTATCATATGTAAATAAGAAGGCTTATGAAGGCACATTACAAGCTCACTCTGGAGTTGGAAATGTTCCAAATATTACGATTACACTCGATAAATTAACTCCAAGATCACTTGGTGAACTTCTCTACTTCCACATGAAAGCTTGTGCAATGAGTGCTTACTTAAATGGTTTAAACCCATTCAACCAACCAGGTGTTGAAGTTTATAAAAAGAACATGTTCCACCTTCTTGGCAAACCAGGATTCTAATCTAAGACCTTAAAACTATCCGGCTCACAAAAATTACGCAAATTTGTTCAAAAAATGTTGACACAAATCACTTTACTTTGATATAGTATTTGAGCGCGTTAAACGTGAGCCGGATGTTTAGCTCAGTTGGGAGAGCATCGCCTTTACACGGCGGAGGTCATAGGTTCAAGCCCTGTAACATCCACCAATGAGTCAAACTTCTGGGAGGGTAGCGAAGTGGCTAAACGCGGTTGACTGTAAATCAATTCCTTCGGGTTCGGCAGTTCGAATCTGCCCCCTCCCACCAGATAGGTCTTGGGGTGTAGCCAAGAGGTAAGGCAA